>JAKSKA010000079.1 GCA_024401915.1 Bacteroidales bacterium | reverse complement strand
TGCCTCAATGTAGTTCCCGATCGCTTCGGCGTTTGCCTTGCAGGCGTCGCTCAGGATGTGGCCTGTGCCGCCTCCCCACAGGACGTCGAAGTTGCCGATTATCGTGACGAAATAGAAGGGGGATGCTGCTCCGAACCGCGTGTTCCCGTTGTGCGCTATCTCTTTCGGGACGCGCGGGTTGGTGCCGATCAGCGTGCTGTGGTTGTGAAGGATGCCTTTCGGATTGCCGGTGCTTCCGGAAGTATAGATGAGGATCGCTCCGTCGTTTTCGTCGGGATAGCGGATTCCGGCATCGGGCTCCGGCAGGGCGATGATTTCGCTAAGGACACCCGCGTCGATGTTCAGGGCGCTGTCGCAGTGTCCGATGATGAAATCGATCCGTTCCTGCGGGAATTTGTCGCCCATCGGCACGGCGATGCAGCGGGAAAGCCATATACCGATCTCGACCGCCATATACTCTGCGCAGCCCGGCAGCCTGACTGTGATGAACGACTGGTCTTCTATGCCGTGGAGTGCGATGTATGCCGCGGTTTTCCGCGCGAGGCTCAGGATGCTTCCGTATGTGGTGATGCGCGTCCCGTCATTGTCGACGACGGCTGCCTTGTCCGGAAAGTTGCGGCAGTTCTCTATTATCCTCTTTATGTAAATCGATTCCATAATATATCGATTAACGTTTGAAATCGTTGTCAAATACGCCGAGCCCCTGCAGGCAGCGCAGGTAGTTCTCGATGTAGTCCCAAGTTGTGAATGTCCACCTGAATCCGAGCCTGAGCAGTACCTGTGCCGTGTAAGCCTTTGTGTCCCAGCCGTTTCCTACGCGGAAGCGGCCGTCGTTCTCCGACTTGTAGGCGACGAGGCTCTGGACGAGCTCCGATTTTTCGGGGTCCTGCATAGCTTCGCTGAGGCGGCGCTGGAACTCTTCGTTCTCCACTCTCTCGATGTGGATGCCGATGCGGTTCATACAGTCGATGGTGTCTCCGTACGGCGGCCAGTGGACGTTGCCGGGCTGGAATACGGTACACTCGTCAGGGGTGAGGCTGAGGCGCACTATCGCGTCGGCGACTTCGTTGATGGGGGAGAATTCCGAGTATGCGCAGTCCTTCTCGTAGGGTACGCAGCCCAGGGTCTGGTATGCCTTCAGGGCTGCCATAGCGTTGTTGCTGCGGAAGTTTATCTGGAACTCTCCGTCCGTAGAACGGGCCGAGAGGTTGCCCAGACGCATTATCTTGCCCTTCAGGCCACGGTTCTTCACAGCATCCAGGACCGCGCGTTCGGCGAGGAACTTCGAGGCGGTGTATTTGGATGCGAGCTCCTGGCCGTGGTAGAGGTCGCGCTCGGTGAAGATGATGGGCGGGACGGGGGAGTCGCTGACCCTGATGCCGGCTATGCTGCCGGTCGAGGTCTGGATGAAGCGTGCGCCCGTGCGCAGGCAGAGGTCTATGCAGTTCTGGCAGCCCTTGATTTTGATGTCCTCGATGTCGGTGCCTGCCGAGAGAGGCTTGACGTTGGCAGCGCAGTTGATGACGAGGTCGATGTGGGCGTCGAACTTGTCGAAGGCTTCCGAGCTCGTCACGTCGCCTTCGATGATCCTTATGCGGTCCTTGAAGTCCTCTTCGTATTTCGTGGCGAAATAGTAGAACAGCAGGGTGCGTACGCGGCTTTCGGCCGTGATGGACCTGCCTCCGCGCACCAGGCAGTATATGTGGTCCACGTCCTCCCTCTCGATGAGGTTCTGGAGCACGTGGATGCCCAGGAAGCCTGTGGCGCCGGTGAGCAGCACGTCTCCGATGCGCTCGTGGCACTTGCCGCTGCGGAAGCTGCCGATGTTGTTGGCCGCGAGCAGGTCGTCGAGCTGGCTGTAGTCGTAGTCCTCTATCTCTTCGATGAGCGGCAGGTTGCTGCGCACTCCTTCGTCGCTGTAGAGCTCGGGCTTCAGCAACCTTGCGAGCAGCCTTGGCGTCGCGTTGTCGAAGACGCTCTTGTAGACCAGCGTGAAGCCGGACTTGGTAGCCTCGGCTATGAGCTGCATAGCGACAAGGGATGTGCCTCCGAGTTCGAAGAAGTTGTCGTCGGCGCCGACCTGCTTGATGTTGAGTATCTTGCTGAAGATGTCGCAGAAGGTCTTCTCGACGTCGTTCTTCGGCGCGCTGTAGCCTCCGCTCCGGAGTTCGGGCATCGGGAGACGCTTCACGTCCGTCTTGCCGACAGGCGTCAGCGGCATCTCGTCGAGACGCACGAAGATGCCCGGGACCATATAGGGTGTGAGCCGCGTGGACATATCCTCCCTCATCCGGTCTTCATATTCCTGGACGGGTATGCCGGCGACGCTCTCGTCGACGGTGTAGTAGGCTATGAGCTTGTCGATGCTGCCGAGCTTCTTGATGATGGCGACGCACTGGCGCATACCGGGCTGCTGGGCCATCACGGTCTCGATTTCTCCGAGTTCGATGCGCAGTCCGTTGAGCTTCACCTGGTTGTCGGTGCGGCCCATTATGATGATGTTGCCGTCCTTCGTCCACATTGCGTAGTCTCCGGTGCGGTAGATGCGCTTGCCCTGCCATTCGATGAAGGTCTCGGCGGTGCGCTCGGGCATATTGTTGTAGCCGCGCGCCAGGCCTATGCCTCCGATGCAGAGCTCGCCCATAACGCCGACAGGCAGTTCGTTGCGGTCGGAGTCGAGCACCTGGTAGGTGTAGTTCGTGAAGGGCTTGCCGACGTGGATCTCGCGGGTTCCGTTGAGCACGCCTGCGCTGCTGCCCATCGTCGTCTCGGTGGGGCCGTAGGTGTTGATGATGTAGACGTCCATCTTCTCGAGCTCTTCGAGAAGGGCTCCCGGAAGCTTCTCGCCGCCGGTCACGACGCATTTCATCTGTTCCTTGATGAGCTTGTAGTATTCGCCGAACTCGAGGTTGACTGCGAGTCGGGACGGTGTGCCGCTGATGGTCTGTGCGCCCGTGCGGCGGCATAGTTTCACCATCTCCACAGGGCTCATTATCTCATCCTCGTTGGCGAAGACGACAGTGTCGCCGTTGAAGACCTGCACGCCGATCTCTCCGACCGACAGGTCGAAGGAAACGGTGGATTGGCAGAGTCCGAAGCGGTTGGCGTTGCTGTCCGAACCGAAGTTGGTGTCGCTCTTGTAGAAGGTGAGGAACGATGCGGCGCCGAGGTGCTCGATCATCACGCCCTTGGGCCTGCCGGTGGAGCCGCTTGTATATATAAGGTATGCGAGGTCGTGGGGATCGACCTTGACGTCCAGGTTGCCGTCCGGCAGCTTTGCAGCTTCCTCCAGCAGCTCCTTGATGTCGATCGCGCGTCCGGGATAGTTGGCGGTTCTGTCCGCCGTCGTGATCACGAAACGGCCCTCGGAATCGTCGAGAATGTATTCTATGCGGTCTGCGGGGTATTCCGGATCCATAGGGATGAATGCTCCGCCGCACTTCATCACGGCGAACATCGATGTGAGGTAATAGCTGCGGCGGGGGAGGAGGAGCACCACGCGGTCGCCCTTCTTCAGTCCGCGGTCCATCAGTGCACGGGCGATGCGGTTGGCCTCAGAGTTGTATTCCCTGTAGGTCATATCGCGGTCGCAGGCCATCAGGGCGAGGGCGTCGGGCGTCTTCTCCGCCCAGCGCTCTATGCCTTCGTGGAAGGTGCGGACGGGGAAGGTCATATCTTCGTTCACGCTGTGCATCCCTTCCACCTCGAGCCTCTGGCGCTCGCTCATTATGCTCGTCAGCTTCAGCCTGGCGTCCATATCGGCGGCGAAATGCTCTGCGGTGGCGACTATGCTTTCGGTGAAGTGGAGCGCAAGTTCCCTGGAGTACTTCGAGTCGTCGTATTCGGCATCGACGCTGGGAACACCCTTGTAGTTCTGGATGTAGATGCTGAAGGGGATCTTGACTCTGGAGAGTGACATCGTGCTGATCTTGACCTCGCTGCCTCCTGATGTATGGCTGCTCATAAGGCCGAGCTGGTAGGCGAAGCTTGCGCAGCCCTTGAAGTCGTAGTCCGATGCGATGCGGGCGAACGGGTAGTTCTCGTGGTCGAGGCTGTCCTCGAATGCGGAGCCGGCTTCGCTGATGAATTCCCCGACTGTCTGCTCGCCTATGTGGACGGCGCAGGGCAGGGTGTTGACGAACATTCCGACCGTGTCGGCTATCCTGATGTCGCGTCGTCCGCCGCTGATGAAGGCGGAATAGACGTCCTTCGTGTTCGCGAAGCGCGAGAGGGCATAGTTGAAGGCGGCGAACCAGAAGTGGGCCTGGGTCACGCCTGCGGGCAGTTTCAGCTTCAGGAGCGCTTCCGGGATCGGGGTGACCGCGTGCTGTGGCAGTCCTTCTTCCGTGGATGTCCTGTCCTCCGGAACGTTTGCAGCTGACTCGTATTTCTCGAACATCTTGTCGTAGAAGGCCTTGCTTTCAGCCAGTCCGCCCTGTGCTGCTTTTTCATTCTGCTCCGTGGCGAAATCCAGGTAGGAGAGGCTTTCCTTCTCGATTTCCTTTCCGTCCATCACGTCCAGGATCTGCCTGATGACGAGGTCGAGCGAACTTCCGTCGGAGACGAGATGGTGCATATCCAGCAGCAGGTAGACGCCTTCGCCCTCCACGCTGACAATCTCCGCCCTGACGAGGTCATCGTGCTCCAGGTCGAAGGGACGGACGAAATCCTGGCTGTACTGCCCGAGTCCGGCCTTGTCCATAGTCGTGGACGGCACTTCGAAGGTGCTGCCGCCGCTTGCCTGCATCACGACGCCGTTGTCGCCCTGTATGAACCTGCAGAACAGTGCCGGATGGCTGAGGAGAACTTTCTTCACAGCCGCGCCCAGGCTCCCGGTGTCCGTCCCGCAGGGGAACTGGAGCATCTTGGGGATGTTGTACATCGTGCTCTGAGGATTCATCTGGCAGTCCATATAGACGCCCTGCTGGGGGAAGGTGAGATGTGCCGATACGCCGGACTTCGCGGCTTTGGCCGGGGCCGGTGCCGGTGCGCCTCCTTTCATCCAGACGTCGAGGATCTCGTTCTCGATGCTCTGCAGCGTGCCGGTCCTTGCGAGGTCCTTCGAGGACAGCTTGACGCCGAACCTCTTGTATATCAGGGTTGCGAGCCTGATGCTTGAGATGGACGTGAGTCCTATGTATCCGAGTATGTCCGTGATGGAGAACCTGTCGGTGCTGATGACGGACGATATGATCGATTTGAGTTCGGTTTCGAGTGCGTTGAGGGGTGCGGCCTGGGCGCTTTCCGCTGACGTGGCGTTTTCGAGCTCCGGCTTCGGGAGCGCTTTCCTGTCCACCTTCTGGTTGACGTTCAGGGGGATGCGCTCGATCTGCATAGTGACTGCCGGCACCATATAGGGCGGCTTGCGCTCGAGTATGAATGCTCCCAGGGCCTTTGTGTCCACTTCGCTGTCGCTCACGACGTATGCGGCGATGAACTTGCCGCCGGCCGGGTCGTCGAAGGCCTGGACGGTGACGTCGCTGATGCCGTCGAATTCGCGTATCACGGCTTCGATTTCCTTCAGTTCGACACGGAAACCGCGCACCTTGACCTGGCCGTCCTTGCGTCCCACGAACTCGATGTTGCCGTCGGCGCGGTAGCGGACGATGTCGCCGCTGTGGTAGGCGCGCTTGCCGTACAGCGTGAAGAATGCTTCAGCGGTCTTCTCCGGCTGGTTCAGGTAGCCGCGTCCGACCTGACTGCCGACAATGATGAGCTCTCCTGCCGCTCCGATTGGGAGTCGGTTGAGACTGCTGTCCATCACATAGCATTCGAGAAGGTCTGTGGGCCTGCCTATGGGGATGTTCTGCTCCTTTTTGAGTACGGTCAGGGTGGTGGGGAAGATGGTGCATTCCGTGGGGCCGTAGCCGTTGTGGAACGTGTAGTTCTCTGCCGGGCTCACGCTGACGAGCTTCTCTCCTCCGACGCTCAGGTGCTTGAGGCTGTGGTTGTCCGTGTTCAGGAGGAACTGGACGCCCACCTGGGTCGTGATGAAGCTGTGGGTGATGCCGTTTGCCTCGAAATACTCGTTCAGGGCGTCGAGGTCGAGCCTGATGTCTTCCGCGATGATGTGTACCGCTGCGCCGGTCGTGAGTGCCGGGTACAGGTCCATCATATTGGCGTCGAAGCCGAAGGATGCGTATGCGGCGACCCTGTGCGTACTGTCGAGGCTGTAGTAGCGGCGGTACCACTTTATGAAGGCGACGAGGTTCTGGTGTTCGAGCATCACGCCCTTGGGCACGCCCGTGGATCCCGAGGTGTAGAGCAGGATGAACAGGCTCTCCGGCGTGAGCTTCGCTTCCGGTGCGGCCTTGCCTTCGATGCCCTCCAGCCCGCTGGTGAGCACGACGGGGCCTTCGTATCCGCTGATGATGGATCGGAGCTCCGGGTCTGCGATGAGCAGGGCGGCGTCTGCGTCCTTCACCATGAAGTTGAGGCGCTCCTGCGGGTAGGTGGGGTCGAGGGGCTGGTATGCGCAGCCTGCCTTCATTGCGGCGAGGGGGAGGATGAAGATGTATTCGTTCCTCGGTATGAGCATCGATACGACAGGCTCTTCCTTGCCGCAGTCCTTGACCTTTTCGTATATGAGCCCGCCGATGCGGTCGGTGAGTTCGTCCAGTTCCCTGTAGCTGTATTCCTTGTCACGGAAGACGGCGGCTGTGTTGTCGGGATACTGTTTTGCGGCCCTGCGGAACAGTGACAGGACGGTCTCC
>JAKSKA010000078.1 GCA_024401915.1 Bacteroidales bacterium | reverse complement strand
CGTGCTGACGAAGTTCGCCTCGCAGTTGGTCTGGTCATACAGACAGTGGTAATAGGTGCTGATGTCCTCGGCTGCGATGGGATCGGTATTGATCACATAGTTGCCGTCGGGCAGTTCGCGGACGCCCACAGGGACAAGGGAGCCGTCGCGTCCCGCGATGGTGTTGATACCCTTTCCGCGATAGTTGAGCACCCAGTTGGTGTAGGAGAAGACGTGGCCGCCGAACTGGCCGTCGAAGCCGATGTAGAAGTTCAAGTTCTTCCACTTGAGGCTGGTGTTCAGGCCCCCCTTCCATTTCGGAGCACATTCTCCGAGGTACTGGAGCGTCTCGGCTACCTGGGGCATGTTCTGGCGGTCGAGGAGTATCATACCCGAAACGTCGACCATATTGCCTTCGGAATCGATTGCTGTGGATCCCTCGGGAACCCTTCTGTAGCCCTTGCCGTACATTGCGGTGAGGCTTCCTCCCTCATAGGCCGTCATATAGGCGTGTGTGCTGTACTGGGCCACGATCCAGGAATCGATGCCGTCGCCGAGGCTGACCACGGTGTTGCGGTTGCGCGTCCAGTTGGCGTTTATGCGCCACTGCAGGTTGCGCGTCTTCACGGGCGTGACGCCCATACTGAGCTCGACTCCGCGGTTGCGTATGGAACCGGCATTGGTATAGATGGTGTTCACGCCGGTGGCGATGGAGATCGGCATACGTGAGATGAGGTCCTTGGTCACGGCGTCATAATAGGCGGCGTCGAAACTGAAGCGGTTCTTGAACATCCTGAGTTCGAGACCCACCTCCCAGGAGGAAACGATCTCAGGCTTCAGGTTGGTGTTGGAAAGAGCCGTCTGGTTCTGGATCGTTCCGGGGATGCCCGTGCTCTGGAGGTAGTTGGTGAAACGGT
This sequence comes from Bacteroidales bacterium, assembly GCA_024401915.1. The sequence goes on along the minus strand of JAKSKA010000078.1, from coordinate 5,973 downwards.
AAGGAGCCGTATCGTGACCTACCTGGGCCCAGGATGCACGTACCTTCATAAGATTGATGAGGCCGCCGGTGCGTCCGAAGTCGAAGAGGTCGTTCAGGGCCACGGAACCGGAAACGGAGGGATAGAAGTAGGACCTGTTGCCTGCAGGCAGGGTGCTGGACCAGTCGTTGCGTCCCGTGACGTCAAGGAAGATGGCATCCTTCCACGCGAACGAGAGCATAGCGTAGAGGGAGTTGGTCTGACGGCGCTCGGAATAGTTGTCGGTCTTCAGCTCGTATGAAGAGTTGACGAGTGAGTAGATTCCGGGGATCTTGAGGGTGCTGGCGGCCTGGGCGTGGCGGCGATAGCTGCGGGCCACGATGCTTCCGCCGAAGTTGCCCGTGAACTCGAAGTCAGCCCAGCGGTGATTGTACTTGAGCAGGAAGTCGCCGGTGTACTGCTTGGAATAGATGTTCTGCTCGCGGTAGTAGCCGAGAGGCTTCGCCTGTGTGGAGGTAGCCTGCCTCTGGGTACGGAAATCCGTGATGTCATCGAGACCGGCGCGCAGCATCAAGGTGAGGTCCTTGGTGATGTCGGCATCGAACTTCACGTTGCCATATACACGGTCCCTGTCCTGGTTGTTAACACACTGGTATGCAAGGAAGTACGCATTGTTCTTTCCTCCGGAAAGGCTTGAATCCTGCTTGTTCTCACCAGACCAGTAGTTCGCCGGCCAGGACATATCGATATTCGGGGCATAGCACCAGAGGCCGTACATTATCGCGGATGAACCATATCCGGACGGAGTGGGGATATTGTCATTCTGAATATGCTTGTAATTGATGGCGGCCTCGGCCTTCAGCCACTTGGAAAGCTGTCCGCGGAAACGCACGGACATAAAGTTCTGGCGGCTGGGGCTGTTGGGAACGATGCCGCGGGACCTCTGGTCGGAGAGGCTCACGCGGATGCTGTTGGACTTGCCCACCTTGCCCGAGAGGACGACGCTGTTGTTCATCTTCAGGCCGGTCTGGAAATAATTCTGGAACCAGTTGCCATAGCTGGTGAAAGGAGTTTCGTCACGCACGAAGGAACCGAGTTCATTGATGTGGCCGCCGATTCCCAGCGCCTCATTATAATATTGGTAATAGGGCGTGCCGTCCATCTTCGGACCCCAGGACTCGATGGTCGCGGTGGTCGAGTAATCGGGACGGGGGTTGATGCCCGAGACGTCCTCGTCCGCTCCGGAGGGGAGGTAGTAATAGTAATTGTACGTGGAGGAGCCCTGGCCGTAAACGTACTGGAGGTCGGGCGAGCTCATCATCCTGTCCATCGCGAAGGAGCCCTTGTAGGTCACCCTCATCGACGCGTCCTGCTTCTCGGCGGACTTGGTGGTGATGATGATGGCGCCATTGGCTGCCTGCGAGCCGTACAGCGCGGTAGCCGCGGCTCCCTTGAGGACAGTCACGCTCTCGATGTTGTCAGGGTCGATATCGGAGGTACCGTCACCATAGTCGATGGCGAACGAGCTGCCGTCGCCGCCTGCATCGGAGGTGGTGCTGTTGTTATACATAGGTATGCCGTCCACGACGAAGAGGGCGGTATTGTTCTCCAGGTCGGCAGTCGATTCACCGCGGATCGTGACGCGCATCGAACCGTTGGGGCCGGAGTTGGACCTGTCGATGTTGAGGCCGGCCACCTGTCCCGTGAGGGCGTTGAGCCAGTTGTCGGTGGTCACGGAGTTGGCGAATTTCTCGCTATCCACCTTGACCGCCGAATAGCCTATGGACTTCTCGTCCCTCTTGATGCCGAGAGCGGTCACGATGACGCCCTCGAGGGCGACGTTGTCGCTCTTGAGCACCACTCTCTTCAACGAAGACGAGTTCGCGGGTATAGTCACGGTCTGGAAGCCGAGGCAGGACACCTGGATATTGTCCGCAGTGCGGGCGGTGATGGTGTACTTGCCTTCCGCATCGGTGACCACGCCGTTGAGCGTGCCGGCGACGAGCAGCGCCGCACCGGGAACGGCTTCGTTGTTCTCATCGACCACGACGCCCGATATCTGGACGGGCGCATTCTTGTCAGCGGCCTTTGCCGCCACGGGAGCGGCGGTGTCGAGTTTGATTGCAATCTTGTCGCCTACCGTCTCGAAAGTCAGCCCGGTGCCGTCAAGCACGCTGTGGAGAAGAGCCTCCACGTTCTTGTCCTTCGCCTCTACGGTAACGGACGGGACCTTGCTGAGCACTTCGTCCGTATAGAAGAACGAATACCCGCTCTGCTTTTCGACCGCCTGCAGGAATTCCTTCAGGGGTTGGTTCTGGACCTTGAGCGTAACGAGGCCACCTGCAGCCTCAGCGCTTGAAGGCGCGAGAAGCATAACGAGAGCGGCAAGGATCGCTGTAGCCCTGGAAATGTTATTCATCATATTTTTTGTTTTGATATATAGTAATCAGTGTCATTCAGTTTGTTAACCTCGAGCTTCTGGGGCGCAGTGATCGCAAGCAGCCTCAACGCGACATCAAGAGGCTCGTCGTCAATCTCGCCGTCATACAGGATGTCGGAGATTGACGGATGGACGCAGACCCTCACGCCGTACTTGTGGCCCAGTTGGGCGGCCACCATCTTGAGCGGAAGGGAGCGGAAGCTCAACGCGTCGTCATTCATCCATCTGATGGAATTCCTTACGTCAACCTTCCTGCGGGTTATGTTGTGCTCCTCGTCATCCACGCAGAGTTCGTCTCCGGGAGTGAGAAGCAGGGTGTTGTCCTTGATATGGGCGGCGAGGCTTCCGGTATGGAGGGTCACGACGGAGAACTTGTCCTCAGCGTACGAGATGATGTTGAAACTCGTGCCCTTGACCACGAAGGTCTTCTCGCCGCAGAGGATGCGGAAAGGCCTGGACTGATCCTTGGCCACGTCGAAGAACGCCTCTCCGTCGAGCCTTACAGTGCGGCTTTCGCGGCCGCATTCGGGGTCCAGCTCAAGTTTCGAGCCCTTGTGGAGCGTCACCACGGAACCATCGGGAAGGGTCAGCTTACGCAACGTGGAAGCCGGAGCGACAAAAACCGACGCAGTGGCGTCCGATGCCGGGGCTGCAGCAGAAGCCGGAACATTCCCGCATCCATCCGCTTCGGCAAGAAGAGACGGTACTGCCACCTCTTCCTGAACGGCCGCATCGTCCGAAGGTGTACGGTGAACCAGCATCAGCGGAAGAAGGGCAGCGACAAGCACTGCCGAAGCGGAGATAGCGAAATTGCGGCGGCGCCTCGATCGCTTTCCGGCTGCAGAGGCCCGTCTGCACCTCTCGAGGAATGCCTCGGCCTCCTGATTCGCGGCGGACTTTTCTGAAAGCAGATGGAGTTCGGACTTGAACTCCTCGGCGTTTTCAGGGGAAGATGCGACGAAAAGCGCAAGCTCCCTGGCCCCCTTGTCATCAAGGGTCCCCATATAGTATCTGGAAACCAGTTGTTTTATATATATATTCATAGATACTTTAAAGACACATCAAATAATAAAACCCGAACTTGTTTTTTGAAAAAAAATCCATTTATTTTGCAACTGCTAACCACAAGAAATCTTCTCCTACTCAGAAGAAGACATACGGAAACTCGTCCTGCGCTGCTACGGTAGGCTGAAGCTCTACGTAGTGCGCACGGCAGGCCTTTCCGACCAGGCGGCGGACGACATACTTCAGGAAGCCCTCCTGAAACTGCTGTCCCAGAAACCTCCGGTCGCGGATGACAAGATAGACGGGTATTTCTTCCGTATGGTCAGGAACAGCTGCATCAATTTAAGGACAAGGAGCCGCAAGACAATCAGCCTCGATGCGCTCGAGACCGAAGCGGCGTGGAACCTGCTTGCAGAGGTGGATATGGAAAATGCGGACGTCGCCGACCGCAAGGACAGCGATGTCCGCAAGATTCTTCAGTTCGCGGATAGTTTCAAGCCGCGCACAAGGGATATCTTTCAGATGAGCCGCATCGACGGGATGACCCACGAGCAGATTGCGGAAGAGCTTGGAATCTCCGTGCGGGCGGTGGAAAAACACCTCCGCAAATCAGTCATCGAATACCGGAAGGAATTCCGGAACCTGTCGTAAAACGGCAGGTTCCTCTCCCTATTTTCCAACAGGCTTGAAATAGAACCCGTTATCGTCGTTGTCCTCAAGACCGAAGCCCTTGTATATTTCAACGACGGTGAGGGACTCGAAGACGCCAAGGAACTTGGGAGTAAATGTAAGTACGTCCCCTTCCCTCGAGTAGATATATACAATCTGTTTGGGGTCGGGATACGGGAACAGATCCTCCACGAGAGTGATGCTGTTCGTCGTAATGTTTACCGACTTGACGGCGATGGGAACCAGAGCGGAAGCCTTGACGGTAGTGGCGTCCAGATACCATTTGCCTTCTATCTTTATCTCCTCGGATTTGTCAGGACCGGACTTGAAGAAGAACTCATAATCATCATCATATCTGAATCCGATGCCGTCCGAAGTTTCGATTACCGTCAATTTGGCGAAAATGCCGGCGAACTTGGGAGAAACTATGAGTTCATTTCCGGTTCTCGTATAGTTGTAAACCGTGGAGACAGGAGACTCCGTAGGGAACATATCCTCAACGACGGTAATGGTGTTGTTGGTAATTATCACCGTATGGGCGTAATTGGGGAGAAGGGAGGAGGCCTTGGGGGTTGCGCCGTCATAAGTCCAGGTACCGATGATGTCGATATCCGAAGGAGTCTTGTTCTCGGATTCCTTTTCACAGGAAATGGAAGCAAACGCAAGGGCTATAAGAGCCGCGATTGAAAGAATTTTTTTCATAATTATTTTGTTTTTAGTAATATGTTGCCATTGTCAGCCACGGTGGCTTTTTTCCACCTGTCCGTATATCCGGGCTGGGTCAGCCCTTCAGGAATGCCTTCGGAGTACTTCGTATGGAGGAACTCCCCATCCTCGTCCTGAGCCTTCACGTTGCCGTCTATGAACTTCACGAGAAGCAGCTGCTCGAGCTTCGACCATCTCCAGAACTCCTCCCTGGCCGTCTCCAGGGTGAATTCCGTCAGCGCACGGCGCACGCGGCGCAGGGCCAGGCGTCCCCCCTTGCGGAAAATGCCGCCTTCATAGCGCTTCAGCAGCAGGCTGTCGCACTGAGGCACGCCCCTGAGTATCATTTCATTCTCGAATGCATCGGCCTCGCTGCGCACGACAGGAGCCATCTTGTCGTACATCTTGTAGCAGGCCTGGGCCACACGGTTGCACATCCAGAACTGTGAACCCGGGCTGTAGTGGCGCAGGTCGCCGTTCCCCCCGCGCAACGAGTCGGGACATTTCTTCGTATTCGTGTAAACAGGTGTGAGATAGGAAGTTGCAGCGTCGTCACAGCCGAACCACTGGAGCGCACCGATAACGTCGGGCAGCCATCCGCGCGCCTGGGCCACGAACCAGAATCCAGTCTGCTGGGTGGCAATCGCGCGCTCGTTGAGGTATTCCTGCCCATTCCATTCGAAGTACATCGGCCTCCAGCGGTAGGGGCAGGCGTTTCCGCCGGCGCCGGCATCGACGGTCATATCCATAGGCGTGCCCTCGAAGTGGTCGCGCATCACGTCGGCCAGAGCCTTCACCCCGACCTTCGCCGCGGGACGTATCCAGAGCGGCATCTCACCGTCCAGCTTGTATCCCATTGCGTAGTCAAGCCATTCGGAAGCGGGTTTTTCGCTGCCGTCCTCGAAGACGAAGGTTCCGCCGCCGAGGATGTTGAACGCGCTCCAGACCCTCGATTCGCAGCCCCTCGCTCCGCCGAAATCAAGCGGGTTGTACGCGTCGCGGAAGCTGAAATCCTCATCGCTGCCGCTGTACCAGCCCCGGCTGCGGGCATATTCCGCCACGTCGGGAGCATAGAGGCAGTTCTCGCTGTCGTTCCAGGGGAAGCGAGTGATGCGTGCCTGGTTGGCGTGGGCCGAGATGCAGCCGTCCGGGATGCGGCGCGCCACCCAGACGAT
>JAKSKA010000077.1 GCA_024401915.1 Bacteroidales bacterium | reverse complement strand
ACGGCGAGTCCGAGGGCAAGGACGGCAAGGGAATCTATCCCGCATCAGTCGCCAACACCGCAGACCTCCACTCTATGGGACAGTTCATCCAGGAGGGCAGCCGCGTGATGTTCGAGACCGTCGTGAAGGTCGAGAACTCGAACCGCTCTATGGTTATCGGCAGCGACAGCCAGAACCTTGACGGACTGAACTATCTCGCAGGCCAGCACGTCGATCACTGCAACGCGATGGCGCAGCTCGGCGTCAAGGTCGCCCACATCGACGGTGGCGTTCCCCAGATGGAAGTCAGCATCGAGCGCGTGAACGAGTACTGGCTCGGAGCGGCCTTCTATTTCTTCGAGTTCGCCTGCGGCATCAGCGCTTACGTGCTCGGTATCAATCCTTTCAACCAGCCCGGCGTCGAGGCGTACAAGAAGAATATGTTCGCCCTCCTGCGCAAGCCCGGTTACGAGGCGCAGACCGAAGAGATTCTCAAGAGAATATAGTTTCAGGCAGGTCCCTACTTGACCTGGAACCTGTAGATGAACCGCACCATAACGAAGGAATCTATTCCGTTATAAGACGTTATGGTGCGGTTTTGTACACTGAAGGACCTGGTGATGTTCTCCAGCTGTCCGAGGATGTCGTAGGCGTCGACGCGTATCGTCGCCTTTTTCCTGAACAGGGGCTGGGCGAGCCCGAGATTGAGCACGTAGTAGTTGCGGTTGAGCTCGTTGTAGGTGAAGCCGCGCTGGAACAGGGTAGTGAATTCCGATGTCAGACGCATCTTCCAGGGGAAGGTGACCACGGATTCGAAGCCTGCGGCGAAGAGCAGCGGCTCCTGGTCCATATCGGGACGCAGTTCGCTGTGCTCCTTCGTGTATTCGCCCCTTCCGCGCAGGGTCAGCTCCAGCCAGTCGTTTCTGTAGCAGCCGTCGAACTGCTCTTTCACCATAAGACGTGACGCAACGTTGGTCTCGTCCTCCTTCAGCTTCGTGTTGTAGAGAAGAGACACGTTGTTCTGGTATTCGCCGCTCGTGTGGCTGGAGAAGGAGAAACGGTTGTCGCGGAGCGTCTGGTTGAAGACGATGGAGCCGTTTGCCCTCCAGTTGCCGTCCACGTTGACGGATTGCGTCGTGCGCACGCCGGATTCGGGGTCGAGGACCGTAGATGTGGAAATCTGGTCCTGGATGAGCCTGAACCCGAAATTCGCTATGAGGCTGTTCTGCTTCCTGATGTTCGAGGAGTTGAACGACAACGTGGCGTTGTGTACCTGGGGCGGGAGGAGGTCGGGATTACCCGTGTGGACGTAGAGGGGATTGTTGCCGCTTTCCACCGGCATCAGGTTGTACAGGCTGGGAGTGTTGGCCCAGCAGCTGTAATTGAGCGAAAGCTGGGTACTTTTCTTCGGCCTGTATTTCAGGTTGAAGTTGGGGAAGACGGTGAAGATGCTCTTCTCGATGCGGTAGTCGATGCCGTCCCTGGTATAGCTCAGACGCGTCTGCTGTGGCTTCAGGGTGACGCCTACCGTGTAGTTGAACTTCTTCTTGAAATGGCGGAAATTGAGTATGCAGGATGTCGCCCAGTAGTCGTAACGGCCATCGTAGCTGAACTGGTCAACGAGATAGTCGCTGTAGCCGGCCGGCAGCGCGGCCTTCTCGTCCTTCCTCCAGGTGTGACCTGTCGGCAGCCATTCAGGAAAGGCCTGGCTGAAATTGAACAGGTCCTTCGAAGTGTTGTTTATCCTGTGCTCCGTGCGCAGCGTCGCCTGGATGTGGTTGCCTTTGCCGAGCGGTTCGTTGTATGAGACCTGTCCTGATGCTGATATGAATCCCGTGATCCCGTCCTGATAGAATTTCTTGACGAGCAGGGAGTCGTAGTTCTTCTTTATCTTGTAGTATCGCGTGAGATAGCTCAGGAACTGGTCGCTCTCGTTGATGCTGGCCCAGTCCTGGGTCCTGAAGGTGATGCTGCGACCTCTCTTGGAGGCGGAGCGGTAGGTCACCTGGGCTACTATCTGCTGCTTGGCAATGCGCGTGTGGGTGTCCGAGAGGTTGTTGGTGGAGTAGTTCCTCACGCTTTTCAGCGAGTCGGAGTCCGGTATCACCGATCCCGGTTCATAGAAGTTCACATAGTCGGGGGGGTCTATGTCCCAGAGCGACGGGTCCTTCGTCAGGTAGTTGGAGAATGTGCCGCTGAGCGTCTTGTTGTAGTTGAGGACGAAGTCGGGCTTCACATAGACCGTCAGCTGCTTCGTCGGCCTCCATTCCAATATCAGATCTCCTTTCAGAGCGTTGTTGTACGCATCCTCCGTCCCGTTGGTGCAGGTGAAATAATGGCTTGACGGATAGATGTATTCCGCGCGCCTGCGGTAAGAAACGTCCCTGCCGTTGCCGTCGTAGTGGAAGTGGCCGTTCAGTTCCAGTTTCTTGTAGTTGCGAGCGAAGGTGTAGCCGGCCTGGCGGCCGTGGCGGTCTCCCGTCCCTCCGGTGCCGATCTGGGTGCGGCTCGTGGTGTTGAGGTCCACCTGCCCGTAGTTGTTCCACGCCCTCAAGATTATGGTGCTCTGGTTCTTCTTCTCCATCTTGTTGGCGTTGAGTCTGGCGGTGTAGCGGCCCTGGGTGCCGGCTCCGACGTTGAGGTTGTTGTGCCAGCCCTTCATCTTGTCCTTGCGGATCTTGATGTCCAGTGTCGGCTCCCTCTCCCCGTCGTCGATGCCTGACAGCCTGGCGAAGTCGGATTCACGTTCATAAGCGTTCACCTTGTCCACCATATCGGCGGGCAGGCTCTTCAGCCCGTTGCTAACGTCGCCGCCGAAAAACCTCTTCCCGTTCACGAAGAGCTGGGTGACCCTCTTGCCGTGTAGCGTCACCGTATTGCCGTTGATCTCGAGCCCCGGAATCTTCTTGAGCAGGTCTTCCAGCATCGCGTCCTCCGCCAGCCTGAAGGCCGCGGGGTTGTACACGACCGTGTCCGCAATAACTGTGGCGATCGGCGCCTTCGCGGAGACATTAGAGCTTCTGAGCAGCTGAGAATCAGGCGCGAGCGTCTGGTTGCCGAGCGCCAGTTCGTCGCCGGCAGCGGCCTTGTGGATGTTTATGTGCTTGGTCTGGAAACCGAGCATCGAGATCCTGACGATGAGGTCGCCTTCTCCGACCACGATGCTGAATCTGCCGTCCTGGTCGGTCATCGTGCCGTTTATGGCACTGCTGTCGGCTGCATTGAGAATCTGCACCGCCCCCTGGATCACCGGGAGCAGCGTGTCCTCTTCGATGATGCGCCCGCTGATCCGCCTCACTCCGCCCTGTGCTGACGCCAGGAGGCAAAGGAAGGCCAGCAATAACGCGACAAGCAGCCTCTTCATCCTCAGGCAGCCTTCTTTTTGCCGAAGAATTTCTCGCAGACGAGGGCGATTGCGCCGTCACCCGTCACGTTGCAGGCGGGGCCGTAGCCGTCAAAAGCAAGGTAGATGGTCATTACAAGCGCAGTCTGCTCGGGCGAGAAGCCCATTATCGACTCCAGAAGGCCGATGGATGCCATAAGTACGCCGCCCATCACGCCCGGAGCCGCAACGGCTGCGATTCCCTGCATCATCACGAAGTTGACGTACACGCCGAAAGGTATCTCCATTCCAGTGATGTATGCAATCGCTATCGACGTAGCCGCGAGTTTGATGGAGGAGCCGCACATATGGACGGTGGAGCACAGAGGAACCACGAAGCTGCTTATCTCCTCGCTGACTCCGTTCTTCAGCGTGCACTTGTGCGTAACCGGGATCACGGCCGAACTGGAGCATATCGAGAGGCCGGTAAGGTAGGCCGGAAGCATATTCCAGAGGCACTTGAACGGATTCTTCCCTGCAATGGCACCGGCAATGCAGAACTGTATAATAAGGTACAGGATCGATATCGAGAATCCGGTGATGATTATCTTGGCCCCGGCCCCGGCGATCTGGGCGAATACGCCCTTCGCGCTCATCTCCGTTATCATCGTGAAGATGTAGATGGGGAGGAGGGGGATGATGACATTCTCTATGGTGATTTTCACTATGGCGCCGAATTCGTCGAAGCCTTTCTTCAGGCCGGCCGCGTCGGTCGCGATGATGCCGATGCCTACCATAAACGACAGGACGAGGGCTGTCAGGATGTCACAGATGGGCGGGATCTTGAGGTCGATGAAGGGCTCGAAGACAGTGGCCTTCGCCGTTTCGCTGGTCAGTTCCCCTACGGTCAGGATTCTGGGGAACACACCGTTACAGCAGCCGTAGGAAACGAATCCGGCGCAGATGGTGGATACGTAGGCTATGATCATCACCGTGAGCAGCATCTTCCCGGCACCCTTGCCCATATTGGCTATCGACGGGGTCACAAGCCCCAGGACGAGCAGCGGAACGATGAATTTAAGCAGCTGGGCGAAGATTACGTTGAATGTCTTGAGCAGTCTTACGCCGAAGGTGGGAAGTATCATCCCGAGCAGCCATCCGCAGATGATGGCTATGACGACTTTCGGGAAGAGACCGAGTTTCTTTTTTGTTTTCATATCCTGCAAATATAATAAATAATAGTGTATTTTTTGCTAACTTTGCCTTCCGCGTAAATTATACCTGTGTTTTATTATGCCTGAAGAGTTGAATCTTGTGACGGAACTGGCGATAATCCTTATCGCTGCCGGAGTCTTTACGGTAATTTCCAAAGCCCTCAAACAACCTCTTATCCTCGGCTATATCGTCGCCGGTTTCCTTGTGGGGCCGAACCTCGGAATTTTCCCCCAGTTCTCCTCGGAATCGGTCCATGTCTGGTCAGAGATAGGCATAATCTTCCTCCTTTTCAGCCTCGGACTTGAGTTCAGTTTCAAGAAACTGCTGAAGATAGGCAGCAACGCCCTCGTCACTGCGGGAACCAACTGCATAGGAATGTTCGCTGTAGGAATGATTGTGGGCGCCCTGATAGGATGGACGACGATGGAGTCGATCTTCCTCGGCGGTCTGCTTTCTATGAGCTCGACGACGATCATCATCAAGTCATACACCGATATGGGGCTGAAGAAGAAGCCCTACGCCAGTCTGGTGTTCGGCATCCTGGTCTTCGAGGACCTCATCGCCGTCCTTCTCCTCGTGCTCCTTTCCACCATTGCCGTCTCGAACAGGTTTGCAGGAGCGGAAATGGCTTTCAGCCTTGCCAAACTGCTGTTCTTCATCATACTCTGGTTCCTGGTGGGAATATACGTCATCCCCACGCTGCTCACAAAGGCGCGCCGTTACATCTCCGACGAGATCCTGCTCGTCGTGAGCGTGGGTTTGTGTTTCCTGATGGTTTACCTGGCGAATCTGGTGGGTTTCTCGAGTGCTCTGGGCGCTTTCGTGATGGGCTCCATCCTGTCCGAAACTATGGAAGGGGAGCATATAGCCCGGCTGACTCAGCCCATAAAAGACCTTTTCGGTGCGATTTTCTTCGTCTCCGTCGGAATGATGGTGGACCCTGCGGTAATCGCCCAACACTGGCCCACGATCATCTTCCTTGCGCTTGTCGTTATCTGCGGAAAGATGCTGCTTACGATTACCGGTGTGCTCTTTTCCGGAAAAGACCTCGACACGGCCGTCCATTGCGGTTTCAGCCTCGCGCTGCTCGGTGAGTTCGCTTTCATCATCGCCGGCCTGGGTTGTTCCCTCGGGGTGATGAGGGAGTTCATCTATCCCGTCATCATCGCCGTGTCCGTGCTCACCACCTTCACGTCGCCGTATATCATCAAGGCGGCGGATCCGGCGCTGGCCCTTATCCGTCGCAAGATGCCTGCCATCTTCCTCGAGAAGTTCGACAGGCCGCAGGACCCTCCCAAGCAGAGCTGGTCTGCAGAGGGGGAGGAATGGAAGGTGCTTTTCAAACACTTTTTCCTCCGCATAGGGCTTTACGGCGTCATCCTCATCGCCCTTATGCTTGGTTCCAGATTATATCTCGAGAAGGTGCTGCTGCGTGTTTTCCCGTCGTTCTCCACCTTCGCCCACAATCTGGTCCATTGCGGCATCACCCTCGGTGTGATGGCTCCGTTCCTGTATGGAATGGCTGTAGAGAGCAATGCGCTGGGTGATTCCGCAAAGCGTCTCATAAAGGCTGATGCCAACAACAAGCTCCCTGTCTTTGCTCTGATGCTGCTGCGCGTCATACTCGCTGTCCTTGTCGTCCTTATCGAGATTTCCGAACATTTCCAGCTCGCCGGTTGGATTCTTCTGTTGATTTCCCTCGTCGTACTGGTCATTTCTTTCTGGATGAAGATCACGCGCCGCAGGATGAGCCGCCTGGAAAAACGTTTTATGAAGAATCTCAACGAGAAGGAGAATTACGAGCGCAGCCAGGCTCCGGTTACGACCTCCGTGACGGCGAAGCTCTCGGGGTATGACGTGCATATCGAGAAAATCAAGGTCTCGGAAGATTTCAGCTATGTCGGAAAGACCCTCAGGGAGATGCCGTTCCGCCACGTCAGCGGCGTCAATATCCTGAAGATCGCCCGCGGCAGCCGTTCCGTGGTCATCCCTTCCGGCGATGCGGTCATCTATCCGGGCGATACGCTCATCGCAGTCGGGACCACGGAACAGATCGAGTCTTTCGTGACCCTTATGGAGGAGAATTCAGTGCCCGAAACCGATTCCTCGGCCGAGGACTTCATCGTCGATACGATAAGGATATCGGAGAAATCGTTCCTTTTGGACAAGTGCCTGAAAGATACCGATATGAGAGGCCGGGGATGTATGGTCATCAGCGTCCTGAGGGACGGGAAGATAATAACCAACCCCAAACCGGATTTCACTTTCCTTTCCGGAGATGTGGTCTGGATGGCCGGACTGAGGACTGCGGTAAGCTCCTTCGAGTAGCCCGGGGCCTGTTATTTCTTCAATTCCGCGTTCAGCCACACACGCGGGGGCACGCCGTCCCGTTCGGAGAACTA
>JAKSKA010000076.1 GCA_024401915.1 Bacteroidales bacterium | reverse complement strand
CGGCACCATAATTATAGACAACTCCAGCGCCTACAGGATGGACGCCGACGTGCCCCTAGGAGAGCCTGAATGCAATGCGGCGGACGCGCTCGAACGTCCGCGCGGCATCATCGCGAACCCGAACTGCACGACGATAATGATGGTCGTCACCCTCCAGCCGATAGAGCGTCTGTCCCATATCACGCGCATCCACGTGGCAAGCTACCAGTCCGCATCCGGAGCCGGCGCGAAGGCTATGGCCGAACTGCAGCAGCAGTACAGGGAAATCGTCGAGGGCCGGGAGGTCACCATCGAGAAATTCCCCTACCAGCTGGCCTACAACGTCATACCCCAGATAGACATCTTCACCGACAACGGCTACACGAAAGAGGAGATGAAGATGTTCAACGAGACACGCAAGATCCTCCACTCCGACGTGCGCTGCTCCGCGATGTGCGTGCGCATATCCTCGCTGCGCTCGCATTCCGAGGCGGTCTGGGTGGAAACGGAAAAGGCGCTTGAAGTGAAGGACGTGCAGGCCGCACTCGCATCCGCCGACGGAGTGGTGCTCGAGGACGAGCCGGCAAAGCTCCGCTACCCTATGCCTCTCTTCACCGGAGGAAAGGACGCCGTCTATGTGGGCCGCGTAAGGAAGGACCTGGCCTGCGAGAACGGCATAACCTATTGGCTCTCAGGTGACCAGATAAAAAAAGGGGCCGCGTTGAACGCGGTCCAGATTGCTGAGTGGCTGATTGGGAACGACCCGTCCCTGAAACGCTAGCTCTCCTTCGATTTCTCGTACATCCTTACAAGATAGCACACGGCCAGCGTGCTGATTATCACCGGACGGATGAAGCAGGCAAGCTTCGCCGTCAGGTTGCCGTCCATCAGCATCGGATCGCCGAAAAGATGGGCGAAGGAGCCCAGTACCTCGGCGCCGTAAATGATAGTAAGGAGTATCTTCGCAAGGCTCAGGTTGCGCGCATTCCTGTCGAAGGCGACGAGGCCGAAGAGTATGAGCACCGAAAGGACGAGGAACACCGTCTCAGTCCCGTGGGGATACACCGGAGGCAGAAAGATCCCGGTCACGGCAACGACCAGGCCATAGCTGACGAGGACGCAGCGGAAAGCCGTGACCGTACTGATGCGCTTCGAGAAGGTATAGAACCCGAGGGTAGCGAAACAGAAGATATACAGCACCGCAGGAGGGAAATCATACCAGTTGATGACCCCCCTGACGGAATTTGCGAGAAGGATGAATGACAGCACCGTCCCAGCCCCCGCGAGGAACGCGGATCCGGCCACGGCCACCTTGTTTGCAAAACGGAATTCCGACATATCTTGAAGCGTATTAATCCATTGAATAGAAAGTCGTGTTGCCGCCGAACTCCTCCAGCCGCATCGACACGATACCGCAATCAGCAGTCCTGTAGCGCACCATAACCTTGCTGCATCCGCGTGCGGCCTTCTTGCGCGCCGTAAGGGTGACGACGTATTCCTTGCCCTCCACGGCCGCTTCGATATCCGCATTCTGTTCCTGCGCAAGAGCCTCGAGGCGTCCCTGGAACACGAAGAGCAGGGTGTGGGAAAGTGACTTCATCATCAGATTCTTGTTGAGGTCGAACTTCTGGGTCTTCCCGTCGCGGATGATGGTCATCGCATTCCCATCGACATTGAAGAGCTCGCCGTTGGTATAGCTCATATCGATGTAATCCTCATTCCTGTAGCATATTTCGCCCTTGAGGGAGACAGTCTCCTTCTTGGGCGCGTTCCTGACCTCGGAGAAAGGGCCGGAGAAGCCCTTCGAGGAGGAAAGTTTCTTCTCGATCACGGAAAGGACCGCAGTGCCGTCCTGTGCGGCTGAGGGAACGACGGCGGCGAAAACGACCGCCAGAGCAATCAGAATCTTTTTCATCATTTTTCGTGCAGACAGATTTTGCGCAGGCCGGGATGCTTCACGACGAAGCGGAAGAGCAGCGGCTGGAGCGCATAGGTTATCAATATCGTGGACGTCATCCCGATGATGGTGCAGACGCCTATGGAATGGACGGAAGGATGGGTCGCGAACAGCAGGGAGCCGGTAACGATCAGCAGGGTGACCCCCGAGAAGAAGATCGCCACCTTGTGACATACCAGAAGCCTGTAGCTGCTGTACCTGGCCTTGCTTATCAAACCGTCCATCACGAATATGCTGTAATCAACACCTATGCCGAAAATGAAGGTGGAGATCATAATGTTGATAAGATTGAACTGGATTCCGAATATCGCCATCAGTCCCTGCACCACATACCAGCTGAGCGCCATAGGCGCGAACGCTATCAGGGAGATGAGCAGGCTGCGGTATGAAAGCAGCAGCACGATGAACACGAAGATGGAGGAAATCAGCAGCACGAGATTGAAATCGTTATGTGCGATCTCCACCATATCCCCCGTATAATAGAAGGGGTCGAGAACGACGATATGGTCGAGGGAGGACATCACGTTGCTGACGGTCTTGTAGTTCTCCCTGTCCATCAGGACGTTGGTGAACACGAGCCAGCCGGCTTCGTTCTGCTCGACGAAGTTGCACATCAGCGCTTCCGGCAGGGCACCGGATTCCGTGATGGACTGGGGTTCGAAATCCGCCTCCACCATCGCGTCGAAGGTCGCGGGGATGTCGAAGCCGAGCGTGTCCCAGCAGAAGCGGTCCGCCGCCTTGTGGAGCAGCGCATCGGTGTTCGCGACCCTGGACGGTGTCCAGTAAGCCTTCCAGAGCCCGATGTTGCAGTCCTGCTCCTCCTGCGGGACGAGTATGCCGTCCACGCCGCTGTAGCTCTTGATCAGGCCGGCAGCCTTGAGCGAATCCAGCGCGTTCCTGAGGCCGCGGTTATAGATGATGGCGCTGTCCAGGTCGGAGGAATGCGCCGCATAATAAGCGCTGAAACCGGTCCCGTTGACCTTCTCGTTGAAGAGGCGCTCGGAACGCACGATCTTGGGTTCGCGATAGCCTATGTGGGAGAGGTCATTGTCGAAGCCGACGTGGCGCGAAGAGATCGAAGCGATGACGATCACGGCAAGCAGCAGCACGACGACGGTCTTGTTCCTGTCCAGTGGATAGGAATTGAAACGGTTCACCGCCTCGAACACGCGCTCGTTCCTGGCGCTGTCGGCAGGCTTGACGAACTGAGGCAGGAACACCAGCGCGAAGAAGGTGGTCCCGATGAGCGCCAGGGACGCGAAGATGCCGAAATCGCGCAGCAGGTCGCTGGAAGTCAGCAGCAGCCCGGCGAATGCGCCCACTGTCGTGAGGCAGCCAAGGCACACGGGCCTCGTCTCCTCCCTGAGCACCTGCTCGATGTCCGGGACGAACTTCTGGTGAGTCAGCACGTGGAGACAGTAGCTGAGTGCGACGCCGAGTACGATGGCTCCGATGCCCATCGCGATGAGCGATATCTCGCCCTTGATCCAGAAGGTGGACGCCAGGGCGAAAAGGGTGCCCCAGAGTATGGGGAGTATCAGGAAAAGCAGGGTCTTGGCACTGCCGAACGCGATGCAGATGATTATGCAGATAAGAAGCAGGGACAGCCCCACGGTCAGTACAAGGTCCTTTATTATCTGCTTGGAATTGAAGGTCCCTTCGAGGATGGCCCCGTGATAGAGGACCTCGGCCCCGGGCATATCCTTGCAGAATCCGCTTATCGTGGTGGAGAGAAGCTTCTCGAACTCACGCCCCTTGATGGTCTCCACGGAACTGAAAGAGGGCGTCAGGAACGCCAGCGCCATCGAATTGTCCGGAGCCAGGAGGTGTCCGTCCACTATGCTGTAGCCGGAGACGTCCGGCAGCTCGACGGGTATCACTCCGGCCGAAAGGGAGTCCAGCGCGGCCTCGCAGAGGAGGGTGTCGGCAGCCTCATAGAAATCCCGGCCCAGATGGCACGGAAGGGCACTTTCCGCATAATAGACCAGGTTCATTATGTCGTCGCTGTCGAAGCGGTAGAGCGCATTGGCGACCAGACCGTCCTTGTCGGCAGCGGAGAGCCTGTCCATAAAATCATCCATCGCCGACGCCAGTTCGGACGGGCCGGCCCCGGGGACCAGAAGTTCGAGGAACACCTTGTCCTTCACCTTTATGGTGCCGAAAGCGACTTCGCAGTCTGCGGTCTTGTCGGTCTTCGGCAACAGGTCGAGTATGTTCTCGACAAAGGTCAGTCTTGTTGCGAAAAAGGCAAATATGAGGGTGGAGGCGACCAGGATGCTCCAGAAAATCTTTTTATGGGAAGCGAAAAATCTGTAAAGGTATATCGTGAGTCTTGTCATCTGTGCTTGACGTTGAAAATCTCACAAAGATAATCAGAATTTTTTGTACTTTTGTAATCCGCGCCCCCGATGTCGGGCTCGGCTAAATTAACTTTCGAAATGACCTGTTGGCAAAAATTCTGCGGACGCCTGCTCAAAAGGATGGGATGGACCATCGACGGAGGCGCCGCCCCTGAGGAAAAATGCGTGATACTCGGTGTCCCCCACACCTCTATCAGCGACTTCTTCGTATCCTACCTTATCTACACGAGCATAGGGCACACAGCCCACATAATGATAAAGAAGGAATTCTTCTTCTGGCCCGTCGGCCCGCTTCTCCGCAAGCTGGGCTGCATACCCGTGGACCGCAGCAACGGAGCCACCGTGGTCCGCAGCGTCATCACGGAGATGGAGAACGCCAAGGGCGAATTCCACCTCTGCCTCGCCCCGGAAGGCACCCGCAAGCCCGTGGCGAAGTGGAAGACGGGCTACCATATGATAGCACGCGCTATGAACTGCCCCGTCTATCTGGGCTATTTCGACTGGAAGACCAAGCACATCAGCGCAGGGTCCCGCTTTGACCCGGGCGAGAATGCGCGCGCCGACACCGATGCGATCCAGAAGATCTACGAAGATATGAAGCTCGGTGCAAAGTATCCTGAAAAATTCCGCACAAGATGAGAAAGACGCTGATTATCACCGCCTTGGCGCTGCTTTCCCTCCAGGCCGCCGCCGGCTCCTACGTCCCGCGCGAGGGCGAAGTGAAGTTCACGATACTCCAGACCAGCGGCAAACAGCCCCTCCACGAAGTGAAGTCCACTCCCTTCACGATCCACCCCTACCCTATGCTGCGCGCCATCGACCTGGACGCGGAGCACCCCTCCCACAAATACTTCGGCTGCGGCATCTCGATGACCGACGCGTCCTGCTGGCTGCTCTCGCAGATGGACCCGGAATCGCGCAGGGAGCTGCTGAAGAAGGCATTCAACCCCTACGGAGCCGAAGATGGCGGAGTGAACTTCTCCATCATCAGGCTCAACTGCGGCGCCAGCGACTACGCTACCGAGCTCTACAACTATGACGACACGCCCGGCGACGTGGCGATGAAGGACTTCTCCATCGACCGCGACAGGCTCTATATGATACCGATGCTCAAGGAAGTCCTCACCCAGAGGGAGGATATGTACGTCTTCTCCTCCATCTGGAGCGCTCCGGGATGGATGAAGAGCAGCGGCACGATGTGCGGAGGCAGCCTGCTCGACGAGCATCTCCCTTCCTTCGCCAACTACTGGGCCGCCTACCTCAAGGCCTACCGCGACGCGGGCATCGGGATCGACGCGATAACGGTCCAGAACGAGCCGCTGACCGACCAGCACGGAGGCTGCCCCGCGACGCTGATAAGCGCCAGCCAGGAAGCGCAGCTCGTGGGCAGATCTCTTCCCGGGTCATTCCGCAAGGCCGGCGTGAAGGCCGACGTCTGGCTCCACGACCACAACTACAAGCAGTACCAGCGCGTGCTCGACATACTCGGCGACAAGGCTGCGCGCAAGCACACCGCCTCAGTGGGCTGGCACCCCTATGCCGGCGAAGCGAAGCAGATCGAGGTGGTGCGCAGGGAATACCCCGATATGCCGTTCCACCTCACCGAACGCGGAGGCACGCTTTCGAAGAAGTCCACCCAGACCGCCAAGTGGTTCTGCGACCTCATCTTCGGCGCCCTGAACGCCGGCTGCTCGTCCTACTGCGCCTGGAACCTGCTTCTCGACGAGGACGGCCAGCCCAACACCGGACGCTTCGACTGTATGGGGCTCGTGGAGCGCGACAACGCCAGCGGAAAGCTGTCCTACAGCACCCAGTGGCAGGTTTTCAGGCAGTTCAGCCCTTACGTCAGGAGAGGTGCCGAGATACTCGAAATCGAGAGTCCCGACCCCGGACTGACCACGATAGTCTTCCGCAACCCGGACGGACGCCACGTCATCGTCGTCGCAGCTGAAGGCAGCAACACCCGCCAGAGGGTGCAGATCAAGTACAGGGACAAGTATATGGCTCTCTGCCTGCCCATATCGACCTGGTCGATGTCAACCATACTGATTGACTGACAACTATTGGAAAAGAGAAAAATTATTCCGATATTTGCAGCCCCTTTTCAGAAAGGGACGATTAACAATTAATTTATTAACAAAATGATCAAACAGTACGAAACCGTTTTCATTGCAACTCCCGTTTTGTCTGAATCCCAGATGAAGGAAGCGGTTGCCAAGTACACTTCGCTCATCAAGAACAACGGTGGCGAAGTAGTATCCGAAGAGGATTGGGGGCTCAAGCAGCTCGCGTACCCGATCCAGCACAAGACATCAGGATTCTATTACCTGATCGAATTCAAGGCTACTCCCGAGTTCGTAGCGACTCTCGAGACCCAGTACCATCGTGACGAGCGTATCATCCGCTTCCTCACCGTGGCTCTTGACAAGAACGCAGTAGCTTATGCCGAGCACCGTCGTCAGACCCGTGCCGCAAAGGCAGCAGCTCCCAAGGCTGAAGCTCAGGTTAACAAAGAAGAGGAGATTTAAGCTATGGCAAACGTAGAAAACAACGAGATCCGTTATCTGAACCCTCCTACCGTAGAGGTTCGCAAGAAGAAGTACTGCCGTTTCAAGAAGGCAG
>JAKSKA010000075.1 GCA_024401915.1 Bacteroidales bacterium | reverse complement strand
CGTCGATGAGAACGGAACGGTGACGGGCGTGGCCGCAGGCTCCGCCGTCATCACCGCCACCACCGTCGACGGCGGCTTCACCGCCAGCTGCCAGGTAACCGTGACGGCGAGCACCCGTCCCGAGGGCGCGCTTCCGGGCGAGTTCACTGTTGATGCGAGTGGCACGAAGGTTTACTTCTCGCAGGGCAACCTCACGTATAACGTTTCAACCCAAACCTGGGCATTCTATGAGCATCAGTATGACTATGCAACCGCTTATGATGCCAATCTCATCAGCTTTTTCGCCTGGGGCTACAATGCGGAAAAATCCATTATACCTAACGGCAACGCGGATGACAATGTCAGCCGGACATCCGGCAACTTGTCTCAGGAGGAGGATTGGGGTTGCACGATTGGTGACGGTGCGACTTGGCGTACACCATCCAAGGACGAATGGGTATATCTGTTCAATACCAGAACAGCATCAACGGTCAGCAGTACAGAAAACGCCCGTTACGCCAGGGCCACTGTGAATGGTAAAGCAGGACTAATCCTTCTTCCTGACACCTATGAACATCCTGCAGGAGTTACCGCTTTCACGAGCATAAATACAAAAGGTGCTCGATACACAGTCAATAGTTACGATTTGACTGCCTGGGAAAAAATGGAATCTGCCGGATGTGTCTTCCTTCCCGCTGCTGGCTTCCGCGGTGGTTCCGATTTATACGAAGTCGGCGACAGCGGCCGTTATTGGTCTTCTACTGCTCTCGACAGCTTCTTCGTGTCCTACGTGTACTTCACTAGCTACAATGTCTTTCCTGGCACCGGCGACTCCCGCGAATGCGGGGTCAGTGTTCGCCTCATTACAGAATGTCAGTGAGAGCTGAGCGCGGAATGAAGCACGCTTCAATTCTGCCGAGGTGAATCCGGACATTGCTTGCAATCAAAATAATGAATCCACCTTGCCCAAAGCCGTAAGGCAACAGGCAAGGTGATTTGATTCAAATCCTTGAAAGCCCTTATCCAGCGCCCATAACACAGTGGGCGCTGGTTATTTTCGGCAAAGCCGACGATTTTTGAAAAACGATTTTCACTTATTCCTGATGACGCAGAAGGAATTCATAGACATCGAGAGGGAGATACGGGGTATGTCAATCTCCTCCTCTCGGGACAAGGTACCTGAAGCACACACAGGTCATCGATGACCTGAATGACGCAATTAAGTCATTATAAAAGACGGAAAAAACGGCTAAGTTATTTTCTATTTCGAGCCGCCGCCGAGGGCCCTGTAGAGGGAAACCATTCCGCTGAGTGCTTCGTAGTTGTCCGATATCTGCTGCAGCTGGGCTGAAAGCAGGGATTGCTGTGCCGTGAGCACCTCGAGGTAGGTGGATTCGGAGTGGCGCATAAGTTTCTGGGTGCTGTCGACGGCTTTTTCAAGTGCCTCGATCTGGCGTACCCTGATGTCGGTCTTGCTTTGGGCGTTGTGGCATCTTGCCAGGGCGTCGTTCACTTCCTTGCCTGCTACGAGAAGGGTCTGGCGGAATGCGGAGAATGCCTCGGCTTCGCGAGCTTTTGCGATTTCAAGGTTGCTGAGGTTCCTGCGGCCGTTTATTATCGGTGCGACCATTGATGCTGCGGCTCCGAAGGCCCATCCTGCAGGGGATGTAAGTGCTTTTTCCCATCCGAAATCCCCGGTGAGGGTCAATGAGGGGTAGAAGGCGGAGTGTGCGAGATTCGTGTTGTAGAACGCTTTCTTTAGGTTCGCTTCAGCCCTCATCACGTCAGGACGGCGCGAAAGAAGCTGTGCGGGGACGCCTGTGAGTATGTCGCTTTCTATCGATGATTTGCTCATCCTGGTCCTGGTGATGCCCTTCGTGGCCACGCCGCGCAGTACGGACATAGTGTGCTCTGTCTCCAGTATCTTCTGCTCAAGGTCGCAGAGTGAGGCTTCGATGGAGCAGCTGTTCGCTTCGGTCTGGGCTACGGAGGCCTCGTTGGTCATTCCGGCATCCTTCATCGCCTTCATAATGCGCACGTTTTCCTTCCAGGTCTGCGATGTCCTGGTGGAAATGTCCATCTGCGCGTCAAGCATAAGCAGGGTGTAGTAGCAGGATGCTATGCTGCAGACCAATTCCGTCCTTACGCTGCGTTCCCACAACTCCGCAGCCTCTTTGTCGCTGAATGCTATCCGCTTGTTGTTCAGAAGCCTGCCGTTGATGTCGGCTTCCCAACTGACTGCGGGCTGTATTGCGTATGAGAATGCGTCACCATTGTACCTGTCGGCGTTTTCCCAGGCGAAGGAGGGCTTCACGCCGAGGGTGGGGAAGAATGCAAAGCGTGCGGATTTCAGGGCAGCTTCGGCTTCCGTGAGCTTGAGTGCAGCCTGCTGCAGGTCGTTGTTGTTCTCAAGGCCTGTGCGTATCAGTGACTGGAGGCAGGGGTCGGTAAAGAGCTCGCTCCACGACAGGTCGGCACGGTTCAGCGTCTCGCTTGGGCCCGCCAGCGTGTACAGCCTGTCGCGCTGCGGAAGGTCAGGACGCTTGTATTCCCTGAAGACGGAGCAGCTGCAAAGGGTCATAAGTGCCGCTGCGGCCGATATTATTTTTTCAATTCGCATTGTTCCTTGAATTTTTTAGGTGAAAGCTTCTCCTGCAGCCATTCGAAGATGATGAACAGCGAGGGTACCATAAAGAGGATGCCGAGCGTTCCGACGAACATTCCTCCGATGACGCCGGCACCGAGCGTGTTGTTTCCGTGTGGGCCGGCTCCCGTGGCAAGCACGAGAGGGGAGAGGCCCACGATCATAGTCAGCACCGTCATCATAATGGGACGGAAGCGTTCCTTGGTCGCGTACATTGCCGCCTCGGCTATGCCCATACCGCTGCGTCTCTTCTCCACCGCGTATTCTGTAATGAGGATGGAGGTCTTCGCGAGGAGGCCGATAAGCATAATCAGACCCGTCTGGAGGTAGATGTTGTTTTCGAGCTCCATTATGCGTGCGAGCCAGAAGCTTCCGCACAGGCCGAAGGGCAGGATGAGCAATACTGCGAAAGGAAGCAGGTAGCTCTCGTACAGCGCTGCGAGGATGAGGAAGATGAGGACGAAGCAGATTATGAAGATGATCGTCGTGTTGTTTCCGCTGGCGTCTTCCTCACGGCTGATGCCGCCGAAGTCGTAGCCGTAGCCTACGGGAAGGGTCTGGGCCGCAACTTCGTGCACCGCGATGAGGGCTTCACCCGAGGATACACCTTCTGCGGGCCGCCCGTTGACCTTGATGCAGGGGAAGAGGTTGAAACGTGTAAGGCTTTCAGGGGCATAGACCTTCGTAAGACTGACGAACTGGCTTATCGGGGCCATCCCTTCACTGGTCCTCACGAAGATGTTGTTCAGGCTCTGCTTGTCCATACGATAGCTCGGGTCGGACTGGACCATAACCTGATAAAGCTTCGTGAACCTGTTGAACTTGGTGGATATCTGTCCGCCGAAATAGCCGTTGAGGACATTGAGGACCTCTTTCGGTGATACTCCGGCCCTCTTGCATATCACGGCATCCAGGTCAATCTGGAACTGAGGGTAGTTGGGTTTGAAGGAGGTGGTTACCGAGCCGATTTCCGGCCTGTCCTTCATCTGTGCAATGAACTCCTTCGTTATGTCATAAAGGGTGTTGATGTCTCCGCCCTTCCTGTCCTGGATATAGACTTCGAATCCTCCGGAAGCTCCGTAGCCCGGAATCATCGCCGGCGAGGAAATGAAGATGTTCGCATCGTTCATCTCCGTGGTGTATTCCTTGATCCTTGCAATGATGGCATCACTGGTGTGCTCTTTTCCGGGACGCTCGTCCCAGGGCTTGAGGCGCAGGGTGAAGGAGCCGTGGGAGGAACCGCTTCCGGAGATGAGACCGAAGCCGGTCATCTTCTCGTATGCGCGAGTCTCCTCGATGTCGGCTATGACGTCCCTGTCGATACGGTCCATCACTTTCTTTGTCCGGGTCAGGGATGTTCCCGGAGGCGTGGTCACGTCAACCCTGACGACGCCCCTATCCTCCTGGGGGACGAGTCCCGTCTCCGTCACGGTAATATTGTACACAAGCCGGACCATGCCGCACACGGCCATGCTAGGAGCAATCCAGCGGTGGTGGAGGAAGGCCTTGACGCCGTTGAGATAGCTGCGCTTGACCGCTTCGAATCCGGTCTCGAAGGCTTCTCCCATACGGGTCAGCAGGCTTCTCTTTCCGCCCTTTTCAGTTTCCTCCCTGGGACTCAGCCACATAGCGCAGAGGGCTGGGGAGAGGGTGAGTGCATTGATTGCGGAGATGCCGACGGATACCGCCATCGTGATACCGCACTGGGTATAGAAAGTGCCGGATGTTCCACCCATCATTGAGACGGGGATGAACACGGCCATGAACACGAGCGTTGATGTGATGAGCGCCGAGGTTACGTCGTGCATCGCATCGACGGCGGCGGACTTCGACGACTTGTAGCCTGAATCGAACTTTGCCTGAACCGCCTCGACAACGATGATCGAGTCATCCACGACGACACCGATACTGAGCACGAGTGCGAACAGCGTCAGAAGGTTTATGCTGAATCCGAATATGTACAGGAAGAAGAATGTGCCTATTACGGAAACGAGGGTTGCGATGAGCGGGATGAGGGTTGCAGGGCCGCTCCTGAGGAATATGAACACTATGAGGATGACGAGGATTATGGCCTCGATGAGTGTTCTTACTACGTTCTTGATCGATGCATAGAGGAAGTCGTTGGAGTTTGAGATGACTGCCATCTCCATATCCACGGGGAAATCCCCTTTCACGCTGTCGAGGTATTTCTCGATGGAGTTGATGACCTCCGTCGCATTGGAACCCGGTGTCTGATAGACGGAGAACGAGCAGCTCGTCGAGCCGTTCAGTTCTCCGATGAACTGGTAGGATGTTGCGCCGAGTTCGACGGTGGCGACATCCTTGAGCCTGAGCACTTCGCCGCTGGGAAGGGCTCTGATGACGATTTCCTCGAACTGCTCGGGCTTCTCGAGACGTCCCTTGTAGCGCAGCGCATATTCGAAGGTGTTGTCGGTCTGCTGGCCGAGCGACCCGGTAGCGGCCTCTATGTTCTGCTCGGCAAGCGCTGTCGTCACGTCGGAGGGGACGAGCTTGTACTGGGCCATTACGTCCGGCTTGAGCCAGATGCGCATCGAGTAGTCGGAACCGCGCACATCCGTGTCTCCAACGCCTGGAATACGCGAGATGGCCGGTATCATATTGATTTTTACATAGTTCACGAGGAACTCCCTGGAGTAGGATTCTCCAGGGCTGTAAACGCCCACCTGCATCAGCATATTGGTCTGACGCTTCCTTACGGTAACACCGATTTCGTTGACTTCGGAAGGCAGCGAGCGGGTTGCGCGGCTGACGCAGTTCTGGACGTTCACCGCTGCCATATCGGGATTCGTGCCCTGCTTGAAGAAGACCTGTATCGATGCGGAGCCGGTGTTGGTTGCCGTGGAGGTCATATATGTCATATTCTCGACGCCGTTGATGGCTTCCTCGAGAGGGACGATGACTGATTTCTGAACGGTCTCCGCGCTCGCTCCGGTGTAGTTGGTGTTGACCATAATGGTCGGAGGCGCGATGTTCGGGTATCGTTCGATAGGAAGGCTGACGAGGCCGATGACGCCTCCGATGACAATCACTATCGATATGACCGTTGAAAGTACCGGCCTGTCTATGAATGTCTTGATATTCATCAGTCTTCCGTGTTGATTATGTTCTTGATGGTTACTTTGGCTCCGTCCTTGAGTATGCCGACACCTTCAACGATAAGGGTGTCGCCTTCGCTGATTCCGTTCGTGACGACGTATTCCTTTCCGTTCGTGATTTCAAACACGTTGACAATCTTTGAGAGGGCCGTGCCGTTGCTGTACTGGTATGCATAGACCTTGTCCTGCACTTCCGTAGTGGCGCTTTGGGGGATGACGACGCAGGCATCCTGCTCGTAGGGGACGATGACGTTGCCTGACCCGCCGGAAAGAAGCAGCCTGCGGCGGTTGGGGAACTTGGCCCTGACGGCAACCGCACCAGTAGTCTGGTCGATGATGCCTGATATCGCTTCGATGCGCCCCTTCTCTTCATAGATGCTGCCGTCGTTGAGTTGGAGCTCTATCGAGGGAAGGTTCTTCAAGACATTGTCGAGCGAACCGAACTGCCTTGTGAGGGAGAGGACCTGGCTCTCGCTCATCGAGAAGTAAACGTACATCTCGGAGTTGTCGGAGACGGATGTGAGCGGTGCTGCATCGGAGGGGCTGACGAGCGTACCGACCCTGAAGGGGAGCGTGCCGATGACTCCGTCGACAGGACTCTTGACCGAGGTGTAGGCAAGATTGTTGCGGGCGTTTATCTCGTTGGCTTCGGCCTGGGCAAGCTGAGCCTTTTCCTTGGCGAGCGTAGTGCGGGCCATCCTCAGGTCATAGTCGGATATGATCTTCTGCTCGAAGAGCTTCTCTTTCGAGTCGAGCGTGAGTTCGGCGGCCGCTACGGCGGATTTGGCCACGTTGACGTTGGCTATTGCGGTCTGGAGCGCAGCCTCATACTGTACGGGGTCGATGATGAAGAGGACCTGACCTTTCTTGACGTTCGCTCCTTCACGGACGTTGATGCTGGTTATGTAGCCGCCGACCTTCGGCCTTATGTCGGTGTCCTGCTTGCCACGTATGGTTGCCGAGTACTTGGAACTGAGCTGTCTCGAGGTGCGTTTCAATATCATCACGTTGTACTGACGCGCATTCTTCTTTTCTTCCGTTTCCTTGCATCCTGTCGTGACGGCAAGCATCGTGGCGGCCATCAGGATGATGGCTCCGGCTGATTTCAGTGTCATATTCAAATGGAATTTCATAGTTTACAAATATAATAAAAATATATGGTAAAAGGAGGCCCGCCGAAGGAAAATCGGCGGGCCTCCTTGTCAATT
>JAKSKA010000074.1 GCA_024401915.1 Bacteroidales bacterium | reverse complement strand
AACTCCTATTGCAAGAATGAAAATCTTGAGTACTAGCCGTTATACGAACCCACCAGCTCATTCCCAATCGGCGCAAGGCGCACATTAGGGAGTGCAAAGATATAAAAACTTTTCTTAGAAGCAAAACTATTTTTCAACTTCTTTAGGAATGGTGAAAAAATAAGTTGGTAAAGATTTGTGCAAGATTGTTCTAGGATTTTGGATGCGGAATGAAGGAGCGTAGCGGGCTACGCGACCGAATGACGCATTCAAAAGACGGAACAAGATGCATAAAGATTACCAAGTTATTTTTTTATAATGACTTAACGCCTTCCACCCAATACCACGAATAAAGTATGGATTCCACCTGTCTCAGATACTGCCTCTTGTCATACTTGGGAGCATATACGAAGGCGTCCAGAACTATTATTTCGCTGCCATCGGCGGAATAGAAGCTGTGGCTCACGAACGGTCCGCCCATAAAATCGTTCGCCACCTCCCAGAAGCCCCTGGTCTGGGCGAAATCGCGTCCGCGGAAGTGGACATATTCGACGGTGGGCGGGAAAACGTCACCGGTGGTCATATAGGTATTGTCGAACATACCGGGCACATTCTCCTTGAGTATCTCATTGCGATGTGAGATGATGGACTGCAGATCGAAAGGATTCTCCCCTACGGGATACTTGTACACGAAAATGCCTTCCATCGTATATTGCTTCTCGTCCGCGATCCACACGAAATCATCCGTGGTCTTCTTCAGCTTGAAGCCGTTGGGGAAACGGAGCGAACCTCCGAAACGCTCCTTCACCACGGGGGCTATGCTGCGTTCTTCGTATTTCTTCGAGTTCTCGATGACCCTGTCCCTCTCGGCCTGTTCCACGGCGGCGACGATCTTGTGTCCTTCGTTCTTCAGGAGTTCCACAGCGCTCTCGGAATCGGCGGCGCTGACCTGGATCACACACTGCGGGGCGCTCCAGACATCCTGCTTGAAAAGGAGTCCGGCGCTTTCGACTGACGGATCGATATTGAAGATGACGATGTTCCTGTGGACCTTGAAGAGGTCGGCGAAGCTTCCCGGAGCCACGTTGATAAGCGAATACAGGGGTTCTCTCTGGACAAGGAAAGGACAGTCGCAGGCGAGCAGGTCGCGCACTTCGGTGCCTAATGCACCCTCCCAGTTGTCCTTATCGATGACAACGATGATCTCCCCGGCCTTCCCGCTTACGTTGGGAAGCAGGGTCTTGGTGATGTTTTTACAGCCGGTCAGCGACAGAAGCGCAGCCAGGGCTAGGATAAACTTTTTCATCAGCGTATGATATAGTTGGTAATGTCATTTCCGAACGCCAGGAACATCAGGGCGAGCAACAGCAGCAGACCTATCATCTGCGCGATGGCAAGGAAGCGCTCCGACGGCTTGCGGCCTGTGATCATCTCATAAATGGTAAACAGCATATGGCCGCCGTCCAGACCGGGAATCGGCAGCAGGTTCATCACGGCGAGCATAATGGACAGCATCGCCATCAGGTAGAGGAACCTGTACCAGTCCCACGTGGACGGGAACACCTGCCCTATTGCAATGAAGCTGCCGACGGACTTGTATGCGCCCGTGGACGGCCTTGCAAGCAGCTTGAGGTCGCGGCAGTAGCCGGACACGTTTTCCCAGGCAAGCGCAGCACCCTGTGGGATGCTCTCAAGGAAGCTGTATTCGCGTCTGTCGAGTTCCGGAAGACGCGCCATAATGCCGATACGGCCCAGTGTATCCACTGCTAGCGGCATATCGATGACGAGCGTATCGCGTTCGACGGTGGCGTTCACGGTCGTCCCGGACACGGACGCAAGGTATTTCCTGCCATCCTGGAACCAGGGCACGGCAACGCTGTCAAGCGCCACTATCCTGTCTCCGCGCTGCAGGGCGCTTCCGGCATTCGGGCCGTCGGAAAGCAGCGAATCTATCACGAAGGGAACGGCGATGTCGAACATCCCCGGCGTATTGAGCACCTTCTCGACCATCGAGCGGTCGATATAGAGGTCCAGCGTGTCGCCGTCGCGCAGAACACGCGCATATCGGACGTCCCTGCGGGCCAGGTCGGCCTGGAGATCCCAGAAATTGCCGGGCTTGCGGCCGTCGAAGGAAAGGATCTCGTCGCCGCTGCGGAAGCCCATCTCATACGCAAGTTCATTGACATATATCTTGTGCCCTTCGGCGGAATAGAAACTCTGGCCCCAGATGAACACGATGAAGATGAAGGCGAGAATGGCAAAGATGAAATTGTTGAGCACGCCGCCCGCCATCACCAGAAGGCGCTGCGGAGCGGAATGGCTGCGGAATTCCCACTCCTCCGGTTCCCCCTTCAGGGACTCCAGATCCATTGATTCGTCCACCATTCCCGCAATCTTGCAGTAGCCGCCGAGAGGCAGCCAGCCGATGCCGTACTCCGTCTCCCATTTCTCCGACGAAGGGAAAAGCTTGCGGAACCACTTCGAACGGGTGGAAAAAAGCTTCACGCCGCCGATGTCGAAGAAGAGGAAGAACTTGTCGACCTTGATATGGAACGCCTTGGACCACATAAAATGCCCCAGCTCATGTATAAGGATGAGCAGGGACAGGGATAATATTACCTGCAGGAGTCTCAAATCAGTTTCTTTATCATTCCTGCGGCCTCGGCATAGGCCGCATCGTTAGTCCCGAATATATCATCGAGCGAAGGGTTTGCTACAAAATCCAGGCCCGCCAGGACTTTTGCGTTTATGTTGCTTATATCGTAGAAGCCTATCTCGTTCCTCAGATACGCGGCCACGGCGGCCTCATTTGCGGCGTTCAGCGCGCAGGGGGCGTTCCCTCCCCTCTCAATCGCCTCATACGCGAGTCTCAGGTTCGGGAAGCGGTCCAGGTCCGGAGCAGCGAAGGATATCGAGCCGAGGGCGGCGAAGTCGAGCTTCTTGTTGCCGACACTGATGCGCTGCGGGAAGCTGAGCGCGAAACCTATGGGCTCACGCATATCCGGGCAGCCGAGCTGGGCGATCACCGCACCGTCCATGAACTCGACCATCGAGTGGATGATGGATTCGGGATGGACGACCACGTTGATGGAGGAAGCGGGCACGTCGAAAAGCCATTTCGCCTCCATCACCTCGAAGCCTTTGTTCATCATCGTGGCGGAGTCTATGGTCACCTTCGCGCCCATATCCCAGTTGGGATGCTTCAGGGCATCGCAGGCACGTGCAGCAGCGATACGCTCGCGCTCCCAGGTCCGGAAAGGGCCTCCGGAAGCGGTGAGGTGGATCTTCTGCACCTCGTTGCCGGACGCTGCCAGAAGGCACTGAAAGATGGCGGAATGCTCCGAATCGACGGGCAGGATGACGGCGTTGTGCTCACGCATCGTACGCGTCACGACCGCACCGGCGGCAACCAGCGTCTCCTTGTTCGCCAGTGCCACTATCTTGCCGGCTTCAAGCGCCGCAAGGGTGGGCCGGAGGCCGCTGAAACCGACCATCGCGCCGACCACAATATCGACACCGGCGCCCGCAGCCAGGGAGCAGAGGCTGTCCACGCCGGCCCAGACCTTCGAATCGGAGTCGGCAAGTGCGGCGTTCAGCTCGTCGTAGCGAGCTTCGTTGCAGATGACCACGTTGTTGGCATCGAATTCGCGCGCCTGCTCCGCCAGGAGCTGTACGCTGTTGTTGGCCGAGATGAGTTCCACCTCGAACATATCACGGTGCTGGCGTATCACGTCAAGAGTCTGCGTGCCTATGCTTCCCGTCGAGCCAAGAATGGCAATTCTTCTTTTTCCCATCAGAAATTAATGTATTTCGCGGCATCGACCGCTTCACCCTTATACCACATTTCGAAGCCGAGCGGCTTTGCCGTATCGCTTCCGGGAGCGCCGGAAAGCGCAATCGACGCGCCTGCACGCACCTTTTCGCCAGGGGCCTTGAGCGAGCGCGAGCAATGGCGGCACACCGACACGATGTCACCAGGATGCTGGACAGCCACCATCCACCCGTCATCGCCGTCAGGGCAGGACAGCACCACGGTACCGTCGAGGATGGCGCATACGGCCGAACCGGACGGAGCGGAGATATCCAGATACGGATGCTTGCCCGCCTCATACGCTGCCGTCACGACGCCTTTCAGCGGCCGGAAGAAGTGTATGCCTTCGAGAGGGAGCTTGCGCTCCGGAGCGGTACCGAGTGCGAAACGTTCCTCGCGCCTGACGGTCTCCCGGAGCAGCGAATCACCGGTCGCCAGTTCCTCCGGGGTCTTGGCGCTCAGATAGCGGGGCACGTTGCCCTTCACGAGGCTGTTGAGCTCTATCGTCTCCTCCCCCGCCAGCACGCGGCTGAGATTGTCCGCATAGAGTTCCCAGCGCACGATGATGTTCTCGAGCGAATCTATCTTTATCGCATTCGAAAGGGCGAGGTGCTTGGAATACTCGTCGGGATATCCCGGGATAGTGGATCTCAGCGGTGTGTAGGCGACGATGAAATACGTCACCAGGGCTACGGCCGAATAGCTGAGTATCTTGTATATCTTATTTTTTTGTTTCCACATTCTTTTAAAGTAAATTTGCGGCTATGGAAAGAACGATAGGCATAGATTACGGCAAAGCCCGGACCGGAGTCGCAGTCAGCGACCCTCTGGGAATCTTTGCCTCGCCTATGGAAACCGTTCCTACTGCAAAGATAATAGAATATCTCAAAAAATACGCTTCCACCGAGACCATTGTAAGGTTCGTGGTAGGCTATCCGCTCAACCTGAACGGGGCTCCGGCCCAGGCCGCGCCGGACGTGGACGTCTTCATCAAACAGCTCGGGAAAGCCTTTCCCGCGACTCCGATAGCGCTGGAGGACGAGAGGTTCACCTCCGTGCTCGCCCATCGTGCAATGATTGACGGCGGAATGAAAAAGAAAGAGCGGCGCGACAAGTCCAGTGTGGACAAGATCAGCGCCGCAATAATTCTTCAAAGCTGGCTGGACAGGCAGTCCGCCGGCAGGAGCAATCCCTAGAAGCTGAATTTCATCATCCCCTGGACACGATAGTTGTTGACCCAGTGGAGTCTGTCAGTACAGAGGCCGTTGGAAGCGGGAACGTACTGTTTCCCGTCGACGACGTGGAATTCGCCGTACTGCACGCCGGTGATTTCAAGTTCGAGAGCCATTAAAAGCTTGGGACCGAAGTTGTAGATCACCGTAGGCGAGGTACGCCACATACGGTTCATATTCGCAAAGCTGTTCTTCGAGAAATAGAGGCTTGAAGAATAGCCTCCGGTGAGGTCCTCATAAAGAGGGTCCTTGGTGCCGAAGTTGCGGACATAGCCGAGGAAGATGGAACCCTGAAGCTTCTTGCCGTAGATGAAGGTGAGCCAGCTGGACGAGTTGCGGGTCGGAGTGTAGGAGTAGCAGCCGTCCGCGTGCTTCTCGCTGATGCCGTAGCCACCGTTGAGGTTCATATGCTCGCCTGATTCCGCAAAGATGGATTTCGCCTTGAGGGCGTAGTTGCTGCCCTTGTACTGGAGATAGATGTAGGGGCTGAGGGTGGTGAGCCTGTCGCTGACCTTGATCTTCTTGCCGGCGTCATTGGTTCCGTAGTTGCGGGGCTTGATACTGAGCATATCGGCGCCCACGCGCACGAGGAGGCCACCCTGCTTGTAATTGGCGGCAAGGTACATTTCCGGGACGCAGCTGTACTTGATGTAGTTTGCAGATGCGCCGTCAGGGCCTGCAGAGCAGTACTGCTGCTGCCATATCGCACCGATGGAGAAGCTGAGGGGCTTCGCTACGGAATACTCGAAGAGCACCTGGGGCGTACGGCTGAAGGGGCCGAAGGGCGAACCGGTGTTCAGTGACACGACATCGGCGAGGTCGGAGGCGAGAGGGTGCCAGGCCTGGCCGGCCTTGAGGTTCCAATCACCCTTCGCGAGGGTGAGGAAAGCCTGACGGAGACGTTGCTGGGCGGTTCCGGTCACGCCGCTGACGCCGCAGTAGAAGTCAGTCTCGATCTTGCCGCCCACCTTCATTCCGCCGATCTCGTATCCGGAGATGTCGAAACCGATGCGGGACGTGAGGGCCGAATAGCGCAGCGAAGGGATGGCATTCAGATCCTCTCCTACAGACCAGTTGTTATCCTTGGGGATGTAGTTGAAGAAATCCTCGGTACCGGCGACACATTCGCGCGTATCGAAAGCATAATAGTTACGGACAAAGCCGTAAACCTTCACATTGGACTTGAGGTTATCCAGAGGCTTCGAGGCCTCTTTCTGTGCAAAAGCACCGGCTGAAACAGCCAGTGCCAATGCTATTGCAATCGTTTTTTTCATATCAGGCAAAAGGGAAGAACTTGGTCACCCAGAAGAAACCGAGCACCAGACCTACAATACCGACGATGAGGCCGACCTTCGTCATATCCTTCGTCTCCACGAGACCGGTGGAAGCCGCGATGGCATTCGGAGGTGTGGAGATAGGGAGGCACATAGCGACGGAAGCGCATACGGCGACGAACACGGAAAGACCCGCCTGACCGCCGAAGGCGTTGAACGCGTCAGCGTTACCGCTCTCGAGGAGACCCTTGCCCATAGCGATCATAATAGGGATGAGAAGGGCTGCGGTAGCGGAGTTGCTGATGAAGTTGGAAAGCAGGTAGCAGACCAGACCGGCAACCACGAATACGACCACGATGTTCATCGAGCCGAAAGGTATGGACTCGATCATAGCCTTTGCGAGGCCCGTTCCGGAAAGCGCGTAACCGAGGGCGAATCCACCGGCTACCAACCAGAGAACGTCCCAGTTGATTTCCTTGATGTCCTCCTTGGTGAACACTCCGGTAGCCGTATAGACGGCGAGAGGGATGAGGGCGACGATGTTGGAGCTTACGCCGTGGAGCTGCTCGGTCATCCAGAGAAGGATGGTGAGTGCGAAAGTGATCCAGGCAACATAATCCTTATACGTCTTCTTGTGGTCGTCCTTCTTGATCTCGAGGACTATCTCCTTGGACTTGAAAGGATAGAGCACGCAGAGGAGCACCCAGGCAAGGAGGATCATAATGACGACGAAAGGAATCATACGTACGGCCCAGTCGCCGAAGCCGATGGTGAT
>JAKSKA010000073.1 GCA_024401915.1 Bacteroidales bacterium | reverse complement strand
AACTTGTTTTTCGCCAAGACGGTGGCAGAGCCTCAGATGGATGAGAATTCAGAGATGGTATCAATGCTTCCGACCGCTCATATGTATGGGATGATGTTTGAGTTCCTGTTCGAGATGACAATAGGCGCCCACGTCCATTTCCTCACCAGGGTGCCGAGCCCCAAGGTGATAATGAAGGCGTTCTCCGAGATTCACCCCGACCTCATCGTGGCCGTTCCGCTCATCATCGAGAAGGTTTACAAGTCGATGATAAAGCCCATAGTGGACAAGAATGCATTCTATCTCAACATCCCCATCCTCGACCAGATAGTGATGAAGAAGATACGCAACGGTATGGTAGAGGCTTTCGGAGGCCGTTTCGAGGAGGTGATCCTCGGCGGCGCCCCCTTCAATCCCGAGGTCGAGCAGTTCCTCCGCCGCATCAAGTTCCCCTTCACGATAGGCTATGGTATGACCGAGTGCGGCCCCATCATCACATACGTGAAGTGGACGCACACCCGTGAGGGTTCCTGCGGCCTTGCCGTTCCCGGCTGCGAAATCCGCATAGATTCCGTCGATCCCGAGAGTGTGCCGGGAGAGATCCAGGTCAGGGGAAGCAACCTCTTCACAGGCTATTACAAGAATCCCGAAGCCACGGCTAATGCGTTCACAGAAGACGGCTGGTTCAAGACGGGGGATATGGGCGTGATGGACAGTGACGGCTATCTCTATATCAAGGGACGCTCCAAGTGTATGATACTCGGCCCTTCAGGCCAGAACATATATCCCGAGGAGCTCGAGGCCATAATCAACAATGTCAAATACGTCGTGGAGTCCCTCGTGATCGAGGACAATGGCGGCCTGACGGCCCTGGTGTATCCCGATTTCCACCAGGCCGAGCTGGACGGCATCTCGCCGCGCGAACTGGAAGCCAGGCTCCTCGAAGGTCTTCCCGGCATCAACAAGAGGCTTCCGGCCTATGCCCAGATAAGGAAGATGGAGTTTATGCCTGAAGATTTCGAGCGTACGCCGAAGAGGAATATAAAGAGGTATCTTTACAAGAGAGTATGAACAAGTTCGACGACAAATATATGAAGATGGCCGAGGTCTGGGCCACGAATTCGTATTGCAAGCGGCGTCAGGTGGGCGCGCTGATAGTCAAGGACAGGATGATAATATCCGATGGCTACAACGGCACGCCTTCCGGTTTCGAGAACGTGTGCGAGGACGAGAACGGGGTCACGAAGCCCTATGTCCTCCACGCCGAGGCTAATGCGATTTCGAAGGTGGCGAAATCCGGTAACAGTTCCGCCGGGGCGACGCTGTATGTGACGGCGTCCCCGTGTATGGAATGTTCCAAGCTCATCATCCAGGCAGGCATCAAGCGTGTCGTATATAAGGATGAATACAGGCTCACGGACGGGATAGACCTTCTCAGACGGGCAGGTATCGAAGTCGAAAAAGTTGGCGGAGAATGAAACGGGACTACATATTGACAGTGCTGGTGAGCGTTTTTGTCGGCGTGCTCGGCACTCTCACGTTCATCCGATGGAACGAGAACAAGCGTGTTCTGAAATCGGAGTACAGGGATTGGCGCAAGATCAACCTGGCACTCCGCAGCATAGACGAGAACTATGTGGACACCGTTGATTACCATAAGGTCACGGATGCCGCGCTTGCCGCTGCTCTCTCGGCCCTGGACCCCCATTCCTCCTATCTGCTGCCCGAGGTTCTGAAGGAGTCGGAAGAGGATCTCGCAGGCAATTTCGAGGGCATAGGGATACAGTTCAACGTGCCGAACGACACGGCGATAGTGTTAGAAGTGATTCCTGGCGGTCCCTCTGAAAAGGTGGGCCTCAAGAAGGGGGACAGACTGCTGAAGGTTGACGACAAGGTCATAGCCGGCGTCAATTTCCCCCAGGACAGTATGGTCCGCAGGATGAAGGGCCCTTCCGGAACCAAGGTTACCATTACCGTGGCCCGTGGCCGCGAGGTCATTCCATTCGAGATAACCAGGGACAAGATCCCCACACACTCTGTGGACGCTGCGTTTATGGTGAACCTGACAACCGGCTATCTGCGCCTGAGCAAGTTCTCCCGCACGACCTACATCGAGTTCGACGGGGCGTCACGCGAGCTGCTCGACGCGGGGATGGAGTATATGATACTGGACCTTCGCGGCAATAGTGGAGGCTTCCTCGACCAGGCGTTGATGCTCGCCAACCAGTTCCTGGACAGGGGCGACGTGATCGTCTATATGCAGGGCGCCCACCGCAAGCGTGAAGAATACAAGGCGGACGGTCACGGTCTGCTCAAGAAGGTGAAGCTCTCCGTCCTCATCGACGAGAGTTCCGCATCTTCGAGCGAGATCCTGGCCGGAGCGATACAGGACAATGACAGGGGAACCATACTGGGCCGCCGCTCGTTCGGCAAGGGACTCGTGCAGGAACCTCTGTACTTCTCCGACGGCAGCGGATTGCGCATCACCGTCGCCCGTTTCTACACTCCAAGCGGACGCTGCATCCAGAAGCCGTATGCCGATGATTACGAGTACGACATCTACAAGCGCTACAGTGACGGAGAGATGACCGATGCCGACAGTATGAAGGTCGACAAGAGCCTGGAATACCACACCGTTGCCGGACGCACCGTTTACGGCGGAGGCGGCATCGTGCCTGACGTGTTCGTGCCGGTCGACACCACGCGCGTCTCCAAATTCTTCATCTCCTGCAGCAACAAGGCGACGACGATGCGTTTCGCTTCTTCGTTCTTCGATTCGCACAGGAAGGAGCTCGAGGCGATCTCGGATTATGACCAGCTGCTCCGTTATCTTGATTCCGCGTCATTGGAGAGCCGTTTCCTCAGCTTTGCACGCAATGTCGACAAACTCGAGCCCGCGGACGAGTGGAAAATAGAGAGAGAGTATATGATGACGCAGATACGTGCTCTTGTCGGACGTTACAGCAGTCTCGGGGACAAGGCTTTCTTCCACCTGTATCTTCAGACTGACGACACGTTTAAAAAAGCGCTTGAGGAGTAGGGTTGCGGAATAATTTTTGCCATATCATTATTGAAGGTTTATTATCTCTTTATATGAAAAAGTTTATTTTTTCAGTTGCGGCAGTTATTTTAGCCGCAGTGGCTGTCTCCGCTCAGCAGATGCAGCCCATTCCCATCGATCCTGCCGTCCGTATCGGCAAGCTTGACAATGGCCTCACCTATTACATCCGCCATCACGAGGAACCAAAGGGCCAGGCCAATTTCTACATTGCCCAGAAAGTGGGTTCCATCCTTGAGGACGAGGACCAGAGAGGACTTGCCCATTTCCTCGAGCATATGTGCTTCAATGGTACTCAGCATTTCCCCGGCAACGGAGTCATCCGCTACTGTGAGAGCATAGGTGTGAAGTTCGGAGCGAACCTCAATGCCTACACCAGCATAGACGAGACCGTTTACAATATAGACAACGTGCCCGTCGGCGAAAAACCCGTGGCAATCGATTCCTGTCTCTGGATACTCCACGACTGGGCTGACGGTCTCCTCCTTACCGGCGAGGACATCGATCACGAGAGGGGAGTCATCCACGAGGAGTGGCGCACCAGGGCGTCCGCACAGGTGAGGATGATGGAGAAGATCCGTCCTGTCATCTATGCTGACGGAAACCGCTACGGCCACCGGCTTCCCATCGGCCTTATGTCGGTTGTCGACAATTTCCCCTACAAGGCCATACGTGACTACTATGAGAAGTGGTATCGTCCTGACCTTCAGGGAATCGTCGTCGTAGGTGACATCGACCCCGATGCCATCGAGGCGAAGATCAAGGATATCTTCAATACCATCCAGGCTCCCGTCAATCCTGCCGAGAGGACTTATTTCGAGGTACCCGACAACAAGGAGCCCATCATCTGCCTCGCGACCGACAAGGAGCAGCCCTATGCCATCACGATGCTCGGTCTCAAACACGAGCCGTACCCTGTCCAGATGCGCGGAGACGTCAATTATCTCATTTATGAGTATTGCCGCAATGCCGCTATCATTATGCTCAACGAGCGTCTCCAGGAGCTTCTCCAGAGCCCCACGCCTCCTTTCATCCAGGCTATGGCCGATGACGGCGACTTCTTCATCGCAAAGACCAAGAAGAGCCTCGGCGTGACCATCGTCTCATCCGAAAAGGATATCACCACGGCCGCTACCGTTGCATATCGCGAGCTCCTCAGAGCCGTGCGCAATGGCTTCACCGCTTCCGAGTATGAGCGTGCGAAAGCTCAGATCCTTACCCAGCTCGAGTCCGAGTACAAGTCCTGTGACAAGAAGAAGAGTGCGGAGTACTGCCGCGAGTACGTGCGCCATTTCATCGACAACGAACCTATCGCCGGTGAGAAGAATATGCTTGATTTCGCAAACCAGATTTCCGGCTTCATCAATGTCGATATGGTCAGCAAGGTGTTCTCAAGCCTTGTCGGCAAGGATAACTTCGTGCTTTACGCTATGCTTCCCGAGAAGGAGGGTCTTGTTTATCCCACAGAGAAAGAGCTTGCCGCAGCTGTCGCTGCAGTTGAGGCTGAGAATATCGAGCCATACGCCGAGACTGTCTCGAACGAGCCCATACTCAGCCAGCTTCCTGCCAAAGGGCGTATCCTGAAGGCGAAGAAGGCTGACTTTGGTTATACCTGCTACAAACTTTCGAACGGTGCAACCGTTTATTTCCGCCAGACGGATTTCAATAAGGATGAGGTTCTTATGTCAGCCAACAGTTTCGGAGGTACTTCTCTCTATCCTGTTGAAATCAGCCTGAAGAAGGACGTGCTTGACGATATCATCGATATAGGCGGTCTTGGAAACTTCAGCAAGACTGAACTGACCAAGGCTCTTGCGGGTAAGAAGGTTAATGTTTATCCCCACATCAGGCTGCTTGGCGAGTCAATAAACTCGAGCTCGACGCCTAAGGACATCGAGACTATGTTCCAGCTCAATTATCTTTATTTTACGGATATCCGAAGCGACAAGGATGCCTTCCAGTCCTGGCTCACCAGAACCGCATCCGTCCTGGAGAATCGTGAGAAGAATCCTATGAGCGCCGTCCAGGACAGCCTCTCTTCCTCGATTTACGTCAATAAAGCAGCACTTGCTCCTATTAAACGTTCAGACATTGATTCCGTTGATTACGAAAAGTCACTCAAGGCCGTGCGCGAGCGTTTCTCCAATGCCAACGACTTCGTTTTCGTCATCACCGGTGCCGTTGACGAGGCTACCGTACGCCCCCTCATTGAGCAGTACATCGCTTCTCTGCCCTCAGGCAAGCGTGAGAAAGCTAACGTGAAGATCGTTGATTATACCAGTGGAAAAGTTATCAACAACTTCGAGCGTGAGATGGAAGTTCCTATGGCAACCAACGTGTTCTTTGATAACGCAAAGATCAAGTACAATCTTAAGAAC
Source organism: Bacteroidales bacterium (assembly GCA_024401915.1). Next base: position 1,709 of record JAKSKA010000073.1, on the reverse strand, counting down.
AAACTCTCTTACAATCTTGCTCTTCACGCATTGAGCATCGTTCTCAATGATGAGATCCGCGAGAAGGAAGGCGGTACCTACGGTATCGGAGCTTATGGCGAAATGAGCGACAATCCTTCATCCGTCCGCGAGGCCTTCATGCAGATTGTATATCAGACCAATCCCGAGAAGTATGAGTACCTCAACGGCCGTGTTCGTGACATTGTAGCCCAGTTCGTAAAGGAGGGCCCTTCCGAGGAGAATCTCACCAAGGGTAAAGAGTATTTCCTTAAGAATTACAAGGAGAATCTTTCCGAGAACGAGTTCTGGGGAGATGAACTTTATGAGCTCCTCGTGACAGGCGTCGATCACGTGACCAACTATGAGGCTGTTCTGAAGAGCATCACCAAGGAAGATGTTCGCAAGGCTCTTGCCGATGTGCTTGCAAAGGGCAACCACGCTGAAATCATTATGGTCGGCAAGACCAAGTAGCCGCCCGAAAGGTCTGGTCGCCGCATCTCACCAGGCCTGTTTATCGCTAATCAATGAAAGCTGGCCGTCTGGTCGGCTTTCATTGTATTTTGCCATTCTTCGGGCGATCAGCTGCGCTTCGCCGAAATCTTCCGCGCTTCGCGCTCCATCCCGCCCCTTCGGGGCACCCGTTCACGAGGCCACGGCCGACCACGGATTTCGGCGGAGCCAGCTGACGCACGAAAGATTTCCACAACTTTGCCGGACTCGTTGAGGAGCGCCTGGCAATTCAAGGGTGGCCGGTACTGGTTTTCAGAGAGAATCAGGCAGAAACGCTCTGATTTTATTTGACTTAAGCAGAAACCAGAGAGAATTGGCCTCAAACGCTCTGATAATTGGCAAATTGGCCAAAACGCTCTGATATGCCATCGAAGTCGACAGGTTACTGTGCTATGAAACTGTAAACGATGTTGCCGTCCTGGGAGGCGGGGGCGGTGGGGGAGGCGGAGAACTTGCTCAGCCTGGCGGCCCTTATTGCGAATGCGCGGAGGCAGCCGTCCTTTGACGAGACGCTCTCGTCCACTTTGGCCGCCGTTACCGTGCCGCTGTTGTTGACCTTGATGAGCACGGTGACCTCTCCTGCACCCATACACCTGTATGCCGGAATCGGGAGCTTGCTTGCCTTTCTGCCCTCGAGGGTATAGGAGACGACGGACGGTCCGCTGTACTTGACCGCTTCCTGCTTTTGCTCCACTGGCTTTTTCAGTTCGGGCTTGTCGGACAAGATGTCTTCCGGCGCTTTGAAACCGCCGTCCAGCTCCTGCTGCAGCCTTTGCGCATCCTTGTAGAGCTGCTCGGCATCTGTGCCCCTGTCGTCCTTGAGTGCCCCCCTGTCCACGGCAACGTTGCGTATCGCGCTCACGCCGCTGTTCTCCAGCTTTTCCTGGAGCCTGCGGCTTACTTCTTCCTTGAATGCTGCTTCTTTCTGAAGACGTTCGATCTCCTCCTGCATCTTCTCGATCTCGTCCTGCTTCGTGAAGTCAAGCACGAAGCTGGATTCCTGCTGGAGTGACCATCCCAGTCCCGCAATCAGCGCGACAATGAGGACGGCAAGATGAACTATTATCGTGATGTAGAGTCCCGCCCTGTCTTCTGGGGGAATCCGCTTCACTTCTGTTTCTTCAGTTCCTTCTCGGTGGTCGCCGTATCATTATCAATAGCAACTCTGTTGTGACCGCCCTGACGAAAAATTATGTCGG
>JAKSKA010000072.1 GCA_024401915.1 Bacteroidales bacterium | reverse complement strand
GACATACCCCGGAGGGCTCGGAATCCGTGCGGGGGACGCCCTCAAGGAGACCAGCGAGAGGAACGTCAACCTCGTGTCCGTGTGCCTGCTCGACCGCTACGGCTATTTCACCCAGCGCCTCACGCCCCAGGGCAACCAGGTCGCCGAGTATGACGGTCAGGACTTCCTCAAGATACCTGCAGAGCCAGTTTTCGACGAGAACGGCGAGTGGAAGACCATCCAGATGGCTATGCCCGGACGTATGATGACGGCCCGCATCTGGAGGGTGGCCGTAGGCCGCACGGATCTCTACCTGCTCGACACCGACTTCGAGGCCAACATCCCCGAAGACCGCCAGGTGACGCACCAGCTCTACGGTGGCGACTGGGAGAACCGTCTCAAGCAGGAGATACTCCTCGGCATCGGCGGCATCAGGGCGCTCCGCGTCCTCGGCTACACTCCGACGATCTACCATTACAATGAGGGCCACGCAGCCTTCGCCGGCCTCGAGAGGCTTCGTGAGAATATGCAGGAAGGCGGAATGGACTTCAACTCCGCGATGGAGCTTGTCCGCGCTTCCGGGCTCTTCACGACCCATACCCCCGTGCCTGCGGGCCACGACTCCTTCGATGAGGATATGATGGGCCGTTATCTCGGCCACTACCCGCAGCGTTTCGGTATCGACTGGCACACGATGATGGGTCTCGGCAAGATCAACGCCGACAACCACGACGAGAAGTTCTCTATGAGCGTGCTCGCCGCCAATATGTCCCAGAACGTCAACGGCGTGTCGATGCTCCACGGCGCTGTGAGCCGCGACATCCTCGCCTCAATGTATCCCGGCTACCTGCCTGAGGAACTCTATATCAGCTACGTGACCAACGGCGTCCACTATCCCACCTGGGCGTCCAAGGAGTGGAAGGAGGTCCACGCCAAGGTGTTCGGGCCCGATTTCCAGACCCACCACTACGACAAGAGCTGCTTCGACGGCATCTACAAGGTGTCCGACAAGGACGTCTGGGATATCAGGCTCTCGCTCAAGTCGGATCTGATGACCGTTATCAAGGAGCGCCTCTCCGACCCTGTGGTCAGCGCCCACTACACTCCGCGCCAGATAGTCACGATCAAGGAGCGTCTCCGCGACGACGTGCTCACGATAGGCTTTGCGCGCCGCTTCGCGACCTACAAGAGGGCCACGCTGCTCTTCAGCGACCTCGACAGGCTCGACGCCATCGTCAACAATCCCGAACATCCCGTACAGTTCATCTTCGCCGGCAAGGCGCATCCCGCTGACGGAATGGGCCAGGACCTCATCAAGCAGATCATCGAGATCAGCAAGCAGGACCGCTTCCTCGGCAAGATAGTGTTCGTGCCCGGATATGACATCACGCTTGCAAAGCGTCTGGTCCAGGGCGTGGACGTATGGCTCAACAACCCTACGCGCCCCCTCGAAGCCTCCGGAACCTCCGGCGAGAAGGCGGCGATGAACGGTGTGATGCACTTCTCCGTGCTTGACGGCTGGTGGGTCGAAGGCTACAAGGAGAACGCCGGCTGGGCCCTTCCCCAGGAGCGCACCTATGACGACCAGAACTACCAGAACGAGCTCGATGCAGCAACGATCTACGGCACGATAGAGAACGAGATTGCTCCCGCATACTACCAGTATGAAAACGGCACCAAGCGTTCCTCGCTGTGGATCAGCTACATAAAGAACACCATCGCGAAGGTGGCAAGCAACTTCACCACCAACCGTATGCTCACGGACTACTGCAACCAGTACTACTACCCCCAGGCCGAGCGTTTCGGAAAGCTTGCCGCAAACGGTGGCGCGAAGGCGCGTGATCTCGCAGCCTGGAAGCAGAACGTGCGCAACGAGTGGTACAATATGCGCATCGTCTCCTACAAGCAGCCGGACAACTCCTATGTCGTGTCAGCCTCTTCGATGATCAAGGCCGAGGTTGTCATCGACCTCGGACGCCTCAAGGCTGAGGACATAGGCGTGGAGATGATCTTTACAAGTTCCGACAAGAAGGGAAATCGCCACATCCAGGAAGTCCGCGAGCTCGAACTTACCCGCTGCGAAGGCTGCATCGCAACATATTCCACTGAAATCCTGCCCGAGCGTACCGGTATGTACCAGGTAGGCACCCGTATCTTCCCCAAGAATCCGGATCTGCCTCACCGTCAGGACTTCCCGCTCGTAAAGTGGCTGTAAGCTCCTTTTGAAATGGCGGTAGCGGCGACAGGCTTTTTTGATGGTGTCCATTCCGGCCACCTCAAGGTGATCAGGACTCTCGTCTCCGAGGCACGAAGGCGCGGAGAGGAGAGTCTCGTGCTCACTTTCTGGCCCCATCCGCGTGCCGTGCTCCAGAACGGAGCGAGGGAGCTCCGCCTCCTCAGCTCCCTGGACGAGAAGACGGCGTTCCTGAAGTCTCTTGGTGTGGACAAAGTAGAGGTTCTGCCTTTCTCCCGAGAGTTTGCGGCGCTTACGGCGCGCGAGTACCTTTTCGACGTCGTGATGCACCGTTACGGGGTCACTGCGCTGGTCGTGGGCTATGACAACCGCCTCGGCTCCGACTGCCTGTCGGGGGAGGCGCTCCGCAGCCTCGGGGCCGAAGCCGGACTGGACATCATACCCGTGGACGAGCACAGGCCGCAGGACGGACCGGTCAGTTCCACCGTCATAAGACGCCTTGTCTCGGAAGGCGACGTGGAGGCTGCCGCTCATCTTCTCGGAAGGGAATATCCTCTTCACGGGACCGTCGTCTCCGGCAACAGGATCGGCCGCACGATAGGCTTCCCCACCGCCAATCTCCAGCCCTCCGAGCCCCTGAAGCTCATTCCCGGCGGCGGAGTCTATCTCACGCGGGTGGAACTCCGCGGAGATGTATATTATGGTATGACCAATATCGGCACGCGTCCTACCGTCACCGGAGAGTCCGCGCCGCTTGTGATAGAGACCAATATCTTTGATTTTTCGGAAGACATCTATGGCCTGCCTCTCGGGCTTGCCTTCCTGAAGCGTCTCCGCGAGGAGCGCCATTTCTCATCGCTCGACGAGCTGAAGGCCCGGCTCGCCGACGATAAAGTCGAATGTATGAGGCTGTTGGATAAAGTGCTATGAAAAACTACGCTCCCCCTTCCCTGAAGTCCGTTGTACTCGCCACCCGCCGGCCGATGCTTGCGACAAGCATCCCCACGGGTCCCATCAAGGACTGGGTCGTCGATGACGACGAGAACCTGGGCTGCTGACGGGCCTCCTCCTATACTATATACTGACCGATTTTCGGGATGCGGCGGAGAATCACGCATCCGAGAGCGACGCAGCTGTATGAGCATACGGCGCAGAGCACAATCTCCGCCGGCGTCGTCATCAATCCCAGGCTGCCTTCCGCCCCGATGCCGAACTGCGTCCTGAACAGCGAGGAGAAGAAAGCCAGCGCCAGCATATGGCACAGGTACATTCCGTAGCTTGCCTTCGACACCGGCAGAACCACTTTCCTGTAGAAGCGTCCCGACGAATTGCAGCGCTTCAGCAGCAGTATCCACCCCGTGGTCATCAGCGCAACGCTGACGGAGTTGAAGCTCCAGGGCGTTTCCCATCCCGCAGCGAGCGATGTCCTGCCTCCGACCGGGAACACGCCTCCCGCGCTCGTCAGAGCCCTTCCCGCGAAGCCTGCGGAGCAGATGAAGAATCCTACGAGCAGGCAGGGCAGTGCTATCGCCAGGGTCTTCTTTCTCGAAATGTCACTCGCGAAGCGGCGCAGATACAGGCCGAGCAGCATATAGCCGATGAAGCCGCTGAGGTAGTAGAAAATGCCGAAATCGTTCCAGCTCGCCTCTCCCCACAGGGGGTAATGGGCCGGCATAGGGATGCCGTCGTGGCCATAGATGAACGGCACGTCGGCGCCGGCCGCCCTTTCCCTGATGAAGGGAATGAACATCGTGAGGAAACAGACCAGCATATAGAACTGCAGCTCCCGTTTCCCGACCTTCGCGGCCCAGGGCGAAAGCAGCGGCATCAGCAGGTACAGGCCTAGCAGCATATACACGAACCAGAGGTGGCCGGCCGCATAGTTGAAGTTGAGCAGCAGGTTCTTGAAGTTCAGCCCGGGCTCACCCCACACGAGTGCGTAGACCACCGTCCATAGCACGAACGGTATCAGGATCCTCGTGGCACGGCGGCGGAAGAACTCCCCGGTGCTGTAGTGGATAGGGAACTGGAGGTAGCTCGATGCCACGACGAAGAGGGGCACGCAGGCCCTCGCGAAACTGTCGAACAGCGCCGTCCAGACCGCATCGCTGCGTGTCAGGATCAGCGACCCTTCCCCGCCCAGGTAAAAAGGCTCGGTGCTGTGGACCAGCATTACCAGGAAACAGGCTATCACGCGCATCCAGTCGACCCAGACCTCGCGCCTATCATTTGTCAGAGATTTTTCCATTCGGTAAAGATAGAGAATTTTCACGTATTCGGAAACGATTGGTCTTGACAATTTTACCGATAAGTTGTATCTTTGCGGCGGTTAGAGTGGACCGGGTGTTTTCCCCGGTAAATTGAAGGAAACAAAACAACAAAAACAACGTATATGATCAGAAAATGTAACGTAATTTTGTCGGCGGCCTACGCGTCACCGACGTGTAAGGCAGTATCTGTCGTCGCAAGGAAGATGCTTTGCGGAAGCCGCAGACAGGGAGCTCCCGGCGAGGAGTTGGATGATGATAATACGCACGAATATGATGATGACCTTTAATGGATAAGACTATGAAAAGAATTCTTAATATTTCAGCCGCAATTGCAGCTGTGCTTTCATTTGCAGCCTGCCAGCAGACTCAGGAAGTTTCCGAAAATATAGTCAACGTAAAGGTCGTTACCGACGGGATCATCGAGCCTGAAGACGCTGTCAAGACATATATGGGCGAGAACAGCTCAACAGGCAATCCCGAGGTGAAATGGAACGCGGATGACGCCATCGCTCTTTACGAGTTCGTGGATGACGCTGCGGAGCCGACTCAGAACCCCACTTCAAACGGGACGAGACTCACCGATGACAATCACATTGCCGAATTCAACGTTCCCCTGAACGCAGACAAGGCGGAAGGCTCAACTTATACCTATGTGGCCATTTATCCGGACGGGGCGGTATCAAAGGGCGGTAGTGGCGACAAAAGCTTTGACAGGGTACAGATTCCCGCCGTTCAGAATGCGCAATTCATCGGAGATGATTATTCCACTGCGAATTTCGACCCCGCTGCCGATGTGCTTGTCGGAGTGCCGGTCGTAAGGGACAGCCGTCCCACTGAATCAGATTACCTCGGCTTCAGTTTCAAGCGTGTCGGAACCATCGGCAAACTCACTCTCAAGAACCTTTGGGCGGGTGAGGTCGTAAGTTCTGTGGAGATTTCACTTCCTGATAAAAGCAAATTGTCCGGATATTCAAAAATTGACATCAAGGGCGGAGAGATTATTGACGCCGGTTACACTACCGGCGAAAAAATAACCGTCAACGTTCCCCATAGCGCCGAAGCCGCTATGGAAACGGCGGAAGATATTAACAACGTCATCTGTTTCCGTTGTCTCTCCGGGACCTGGGCTACAGGCACGAATGTGATCGTAAAGGTCACGACCGACAAGGCAGTATACACCAAGACTACGGCTCTCCCTAGAGATTACGAATTTGTTGAAGGCGGTCTCACGGCCTTCTCTTTCAATATGTCGACTGCTACGAGAGAGGAGATTTCTACCGAAGATTATTCCGGAAGCTGGATGATTGTCAGCGAAAATGGCGGGACTTTATATGCGATGCCTGCATATACTAGCGATAAAAATAATATTCCGGCCGTTACCTATACTCTTAACGGAGAAGGCAAGGCAACGTCAGCGGATGGACTTGACGACTGCCAGTATACCATAACAAAGGTTACCGATGGCGGCTCCTACGACGGATGTTATACTATTCAGGATGCCAATGGACTCTTCCTGTATGCGGCAGGCGGCACTTCTAGCAATCATCTGAAGGGAGATTCAGAGCTTGGTGCGGAAGCTAAATACTATTGGGATATTACTTTTGCTGAAGGACAATACTCCATAGTAGCAAAGAGCACTGGCCGCAATGTGATGCGGTATAATTCGAGCAGTACGCTCTTCTCTTGCTATGCAAGCGCGACCCAGACCGCTGTCTCCCTCTTCCCTTGGGAGAACGTACTTCCCGCTGGAGCCCCTGTAATCCAGGTCAGCAGCACCACGCTGGCTCTCAATGCGGACGGCACCGAGAAAGCTGATCCCATAACCGTCACCGGCAAGAACCTCACGGAAAATATTACCGCTACTTCCAGTGATGAATCCTGGCTTCTCGCAGAGGTTATAGACGGTGTGCTCGACGTTGTCGCTGAGGAGAACACCGGCTCAGAAGACCGCAGCGCCACGATAACCCTCTCTTCCACTGGAGCAAGCAATGTAGTCATCGAAGTTACGCAGGATAAGGCAAGCAGTGGTCCGTCGGGCAATGTACTCACCTTCAATTTCGTAACACATCCGAATGGATGGCCCGTGGGAAGTTCCGCAGGCACAGCTGGCTCATATACTTATACGTTAGGTGGTAAGGCTTATACCTTCATTCATTCGACAAAATCCGGTAATGGAATATATATGGGCGGCACATCAGGTTCTTCCGGGTATCTTATGGTATGCAGCGGAAATAACCTCGGCTTGCCTGCTATTGAAGGATACCGGCTTGCAAAGGTCGTTGCATCCAACACCAGTGGTTGCTCCACAACCACAAAAGTTGGTGTTAGTGCCGATCCATCAGCCAGTTCCTATATTTCAGGAGGGGCTCTCCAGACCTGGTCAACTCAATCCAGCACTTATACTTACGAATTGGAAGATACGGAAGAGAATACCGTATATTACCTCGTGGTGACCAGCAAGAATAGCCAAATCGTTTCTCTTGAGCTTACCTACGAAGCAACTGTAGCCCTCTCTTCCGTGACCGTTTCCGGTGAGCCGACTAAGAAAACTTACAAAGAAGGTGATGAATTCGAGACCGCAGGTCTTATTGCCACGGCAAAATATGCTGATAATTCCGAGAAGGTCGTAACCGATGATGTCGAGTGGACCGTTACGCTTTCGCCTCTTACCGTTGGAACCACCTCGGTATCCGTTACGGCAAGCTATAAGGGCGTTACTTCTGCTGCGTTCGTCGTGAACGGCCTCACGGTGACCGAGCCCGCAACACTCAGCTCAATCTCTGTCAATACCGCTCCGACCAAGGTCGTATATAATGAAGGTGAGAAGTTCGATCCTGCCGGACTTG
>JAKSKA010000071.1 GCA_024401915.1 Bacteroidales bacterium | reverse complement strand
GGCATCCTACAACGGATTGCGACGTGCAGGCGTGCGGCGCGAAGCTGACTGCTGTACTGCGTCACGGCGCAGCGAATCCCGACGGAGCGAATCGAGCCGCAGGGAATCCAGCCTCAACGAGTCGAGCCGCAGAGAGTCCAGGCGCAGAGAGTCCAGCCGCAGCGAATCGAGGAGGAGCGAATCCACAGCGACGCTGTCCGTCCTCGGAGGCCATACAAGGAAAGAGTCCCTCATATGGAGGCTGTCGAGGGAGAACGTTTTCTCGACATATCCCCTGATGGAGGCATTCCACTCGTTGATGCCGTCGATCCTGTCCTTGATCTTCTGGAGGCGTGACGCTTCCTTGTCCAGGATGGCCACCGTTTCGTGAAGTATCTTCGCATACTGCTCAGGATGGTCCAGGTAATAATTCACTGTCGCATCGTAATCCCTTGTGGTATAGCCGTAAGAGCGGAATACAGGCTCATAGAAAAGTGTCGTGTCCGCTGTCCTTCTCGCAGCGGAATGGTCTCTCAGCCACTGGTCGGAAAGGAACATCTCGGCATAGATGGACGAGAGTTTCCTGGCCGGAATGACCTTCGCACGCGAAGAGCATCCAGACAGCACCGCCGACGCAAGGATGGCAGCGGGCAGGAAGAAACGCACTATGGACCTGACAGACATCCCCGTTATCTCAATACGGCGCCGAACTGATTCTGGAAGGTCTGGAGCAGTTTCTCCATAATCCTCTCCGTATCCTGGTCGAGGAGCGTCTTCTCCGGATCCTGGATCACGAAGCTGAGGGCGTACTGCTTCTTGCCGGCAGGAATCTTGTCTCCACGATATACATCGAAGAGGCCGACCTGACGGACGAGCTTCTTGCCCTGCTTGATTGCAGCAGCACGGAGATCCGCGAACTTGACGTCTTCGTCGAGAAGGAGCGCGAGGTCGCGACGCACGCTGGGGAACTTGGGCATCTCGCTGAAAGCCACCTTGTTGCGTTTCACGAGTTCAAAGAGCACGTTCCAGTTGATTTCCGCTACGAAGACACTCTGCTTGACGCCGAACACTTTCGCGAATGCGGGATTGATGCGGCCGAGGGTTGCGAGCACGAGTCCCTTTCCCGGGAGCTTGTAAACCATTCCCTCGGAGAACACGTCCGAAGGCGCGGCTTCCGTCCAGAGCTGGTAGGGATCGGCGCCATAACGTTTCAGGAGCAGGTCCACGTAACCTTTCAGCTGGAAATAATCGCTTGCGGGAGCACCTGTACGCCAGGATTTCTCGGCGGTTCCGGAAATGGTAAGGCAGAAGCAGGGATGCTCCTCATAGCCCTCGAGCGTCTCGCCGGTCTTCTCGGGAAGGCGCTGATATACGGAACCGTACTCGAAGGCCTTGATATGCCCCGTCTGACGGTTCACGTTGTAGGCGACTACCTCCAGAGCCCCCGGAATCAGGGACTGGCGCATCACGTTCAGGTCCGTACTGAGCGGATTGACGATATGGACGCTGTGGTCGGCAGGGAAAGTCTTGAGCGATGTATAATAGTCCCCTTTCGTCAGGGAATTGTTCATTATCTCCGAGAATCCGTTGGACGCAAGGAAGTTGGAGATGGCGTTGCGGACAGCTTCCGGCTGGGGGGACGGAGTCGCGTTGACGGACATCTTCATATGGTGGGGAAGCGCGATATTGTCATAGCCGTAGATGCGGAGCACCTCCTCGACCACATCGCATTCCCTGTAAACGTCAATCATATAGGACGGTGCGTCAACGACACTGCCGTGGTCGCTGCGGCTGACGAAATCGTAGCCGAGCCAGCCAAGGATGGACTCGATCTTACCGTATCCTATCTCCTGCCCGACGAATGCCTCGATGCGCTTGTAGTCCAGCTCGACGCGCTTGCGCTCCACCGCTTTCGGATAAACTTCGACAGGTGCGCCGACAATCGTTCCGCCGCAGCACTGCAGGACAAGGTCAACGGCGCGTGCGAGCGCGTAGGGCGGCATTTCAGGGTCACATCCGCGCTCATAGCGGAATGACGCATCGGTCTGGAGCTGCTGCTTCTTCGACGTACGGCGTATGCTTGCCGGATCGAAATATGCGCTCTCGATGAACACGGAGGTGCTGGAATCGGACACGCCGCTCTCCTCGCCGCCGAACACGCCTGCTATGCACATAGGTACCTGCTCGTCCGCTATGACCATATCGACGGCGTCAAGGCTGCGCTCCACTCCGTCGAGCGTGCGGAGCTTCTCGCCCTGTGCAGCTCTGCGCACGACTATCTTTCCTCCGCCGATGCGGTCGGCATCGAAGGTATGGAGAGGCTGGCCGAGCTCGAAAAGGATGAAGTTCGAGATGTCCACTATATTGTTGATGGGCTTGCTGCCTATGCTGAGCAGGCGCTTCTGGAGCCACTCGGGAGAAGGTGCCACCTTGACTCCGCGGATGGTCACGCCGCTGTAGCGGGGTGCGCCTTCGCTGTCGGCCACGCTGACCTCGACAGCCTTTCCGTCCCCGACGGGCAGACTTCCGATAGCCGGAACCGCCGGTTTCGTCAGTTCGCAGGGGATGCCGTTCAGTCGGAGATAAGCGTAAAGGTCGCGCGCCACGCCCCAATGGGACGCAGCGTCAACGCGGTTGGCGGTGATTTCGTATTCGATCACCGCTTCCGTCTTGAGGTGCAGCCATTCCTTGGCGGGCGTACCGACGGGCGCGTCAGCGGGGAGCACCATAATGCCGTCGTGGCTGCTGCCGATTCCGAGTTCGTCTTCGGCGCATATCATTCCGAAGCTTTCGACTCCACGTATCTTGGATTTCTTGATCTTGAAGTCACCAGGCAGAACGGTTCCCAGACGCGCAAAAAGCACTTTCTGGCCGGCAGCGACATTGGGTGCGCCGCAGACGACCGTACGGGCTTCGGGAGTCCCGTCATTCACGGTCGTGATATGGAGATGGTCCGAATCTGGATGGGGCTCGCAGGTAAGCACTCCGGCGAGTCCGCCGGGAATCTCTTCGGTCTCTTCAACGCCATCGACCTCGATACCGATGGAAGTCATCGCCCCGGCAATCTGCTGGGGAGTGAGGTCACACTTCAAATAATCCTTTAACCAACTGTAACTTAGCTTCATATTATTTCAAATCTTCCGGAGAAAACAATTTCTCGATATACTTGTTCTTGCTGAATTCCTCTATATCATCCACACCTTCGCCGACACCGATGTACCTGACGGGGATATGGAACTGCTCGCTGACGCCCACGACGACTCCGCCCTTCGCGGTTCCGTCCAGTTTCGTGACCACGAGGCCGGTGATGTCGGTTGCGCGCGCGAACTCGCGGGCCTGGGCGAAAGCATTCTGTCCCGTGCTTGCATCGAGTACGAGCATCACTTCATCCGGCGCGCCGGGAAGCACTTTCCTGACGGAATTGCGTATTTTCGTCAACTCGTTCATAAGGTCAACACGGTTGTGGAGACGCCCCGCCGTGTCGATTATCACGACATCGGCCCCCTTGGCGACGGCGGACTTGACGGTGTCGTAGGCGACGGCAGCCGGGTCCGAGCCCATCTGCTGCTTGACTATGTCCACTCCGGCCCTCTCCGCCCAGATCACGAGCTGGTCGACGGCGGCCGCACGGAAGGTGTCGGCAGCGCCGACGATAACCTTTTTCCCGTTCCGTTTCAGGAGCTTCGCAAGCTTGCCTATGGTGGTTGTCTTGCCAACTCCGTTCACACCGACGACAAGGATGACATACGGCACGCCCGGCTTCGTCACGATTCCGGGGTTGCAATCGGGGACAAGCCCGGCGATCTCATCCCTGAGGATGGCGACGAGTTCGTCGAAAGACATATACTTGTCCCTCTGTACCCTCTCCTCGAGGGCATCTATCACCTTCAGCGTCGTGTCAACGCCCATATCGGACTCCACCAGAGCTTCCTCGATGGCGTCAAGCGTGGAATCATCCACCCTCGAATGTCCGGCTATTGCGCGGCTTATCTGCTGAAAGAAACTGAATCCCATATCACAGTACAGATATCTGACTTCTATAAACAACCCTTTTTGCGTCAGGGCTTGCGAACAGGCCGTCTTCCCTGACCTTGAAACGCACGCCACCGATGACGATTGCGCCGGGTTCAAGCGTGATTTCAGCCTCCGGAGCCGTCAGGACGGCACGCAGCGGCTCGACAATGGATTCGTCACGTTTCAGTATCCTGGCGCAGTTATCCTCGATTGAAATGACTGCATCGACCGTTCCCTCTTCCGATTCTCCGCTCAGTTTCCACACTCCGCGGAGTCCGGCGGGATCCGGTACGGCCATTGCCGTACTGTCCACAAGCTCCGCAACCTGGATGGATGCCAGATAATCGCTGGTGTACGAATAGTCGGTAAGCCTTGTGCCGCTCTTGTCTATGCTTGCGAGCCCGTTCTCGCTCCAGACATATGCTATGCCGCCGTGGAACGAGTTATACGGGAATGCCGGTGCATTCATTGCCTCCGGCGCGGCAGGGTACATACAGGGGATAAGGAGGTCGCCCTTTGCATTGATGTAACCCAGTTTCATATCCGGATATGTCCCGATGCCCACCAGTGCCATATTCTCGCTGAAATCAGCGACATAGTCATAATTGCAGCGGCAGGTCTGACGACCGGTGCGGTCGATGAAGCCCCAGCGCATCGAGTTTTCACCGACACGCCTGGCGACAGCGGCATATCCGCCGCAGAAAGCGCGCACGTCATCGTACGCACCGAAGATTATCGTCCTGCCCTTGATGTCGGTGAATCCGGCATTGACGACGCCCTTGTCCCAGAAAAGCGTAGGAACGAGTGTCATCGAGGACAGGTATGCGCAAAGCCGCTCGTTATCATAGTAGAACTGGGCGTCACCGCTTTCTATCAGCTTGTCGGCCGCTTCTTCGAAGTGGCCCTTCATCGAATCGGGATAAACCTTGAATTCGATGTACTTGCCCGGATCGTTGCAGAGCTTCGACCAGAGCTCGTCATCGTAGTCCTTGAGCAGGGTCTTTCCCTTGTAGTCAGCCAGGAAAGTCTCACCGCAACAATCGACGATCCGGAGCTCCGTATCCAGTTCAAGGGGCTTGTCGCTGAAAGGCTCGAAAATGGATGCGCCGTCAAGTCCGGACACACCGTAGAGCCCGGCTTTCCTGACAACATAATGGAGCTTGTTCGAAGCGAGTTCCACCGATTCATACTCCACCGGAAGGATGAAGGATCCGTCAAAAGCAGCCACGCCCTGCTTTCCTTCCTTTGAAAGGCCGAACAGCGTCGTGTCCTGGACAAAAGAGACCGAATCGTATTCGAAGGGCAGGATATTGCTGAAATCCGCAGTGGAAAGCACGCCCTGCTTTCCCTTTTCATCAATCACGAGAGGAAGGGTCTTGGACGCATATCTTATGGAACCGTCCTTCTTGTCATAGATCAGTATCTTCTGCTCCCTGTCGCTCTTCAAGAGCCTGTATCCGTCAAGATGCCTCGAATCACGATACTTGCAGGCTACCTTGAACGCGCCGGGATTATCGAGTCCTATTATGCCGATAAGCCCGCAATCCTTGACAAAGGCGAAGCCGTTGCCGTCAAAGGAAGAGGATTCGTCGAAACTCGAAGCGGTGGCATAGATGCCGTTTCTGGAGACCAGCGTCCATCTCTTCACTTCCACGCTGCCGAAAGCGACGAAGGCGTATCCGCGGTCGAAGGGGTTTACCTCGACAAAAAGGGGTTTGATGAAAAAGTGCCCCTTCTCGTTTGCGAAGCCCCACAAATTCTTCTTGTTTGCGAGAGGGTTCATCCCTTCCGCATCAGCCCTCTCGATCTGGCGCGCGGACAAGGGTTTCAATTCAGGCCTGGCCTGCGCCGACAGCGTCAGGACAGAAAAGAGCGCGAAAACAGCCAAAAGACACTTCCTCATAATACTACAAATATACAAAAAAATGCTCTACTTGGAAGTAATATGGAAACAATGCTCCTTTCTTTCGTATTTTACAAGTATATGTCCGGCAGATTTCCTGTCACGCAGAACTTCCGCAAGCACTTTGGTCAATTCATAAGGCTGCATGAACTCCAGCGTCTCCTCCGGCCGGTCATACTTGGTATAGGTTATGTCGAACGTCGTACCGTAACAGTGAGCCGAATTCTCGCTGGCATTGGGATTACCGCTGCGGCGCAGCCTCGTCACGTCCTCCTCGGTGCGCAGCACGGAAGAAACGACCAGCCTGTAATCAAGCAGCCCCTTCCTCTTGAGGGAATCATCGAATGCCCTTGAAATCGCGTCCAGCTCTGCAGCGGCGCGTTTCGTCAGGAAGGGAACGGAATACTTGAGTTTCTCCAGCACATAGAAGTCGTTGTCGGAGATCCTGACAAGGCCGGGGCACTGGCTGACGCCATCCCTGGAATGAGGTATTGTCTTGAGACCGCATTTTTTCGCGGCCTCGATATGAGCGTCATTCAAATCCGCGAAGGCCTTTGAATAGCTGCTCTTGGGCCAATAGTATATCACCTCCCTGCGTGCCGGTTCCTCCTGATCGGGGGCTTCCAGGTCCGGGACAGGATCGCTCTCCGCAATGGACTCGATCACTTCCGGGTCCGGTTCGTCTCCACTAGAAGCGCCGCTCCTGGAGCAGCCGCGCCCCACAAGGACTCCGATAAAGAAGATCACGACATACTGGACTCCGAGGAAAACAAGGACTTTCTTTGTACTGGATTTCATATTGGCTTGATTTCAAAAAAAGACGGTCACCCCATAGTGGAGCAACCGTCTGTTTCTTATCATTGGGGAAGAGCCTTATTTCTTTGCGAAATAATCCTTCGCCTGAGACTCCTCTACAAGGTGCTCTGTGAAGACATAAGCGCCTGTCTTGGGAGATTTCTCCATACGGATGCACTTGACCATTGACTTTGCGCCGGCCTTTGCTGCGAATGTTGCGACGGCTTTCTTTGCCATATCCTAATCTCCTAAATTATTTGATTTCACGATGAAGAGTAACCTTTCCGAGGTACGGGTTGTACTTTTTGCGCTCAAGACGCTCGGGAGTGTTCTTCTTGTTCTTGGTCGTAACGTAACGAGACATTCCGGGTACACCGCTTTCCTTCTGCTCCGTGCACTCGAGGATGACCTGCACCCTGTTTCCTTTTGCTTTCTTTGCCATAGTACTATAAATTAAACAAGGTCAATCAGTCCTTTCTTCTGAGCCTCGCGTATTGTAGCGTCGAGGCCGTTCTTCTCGATGATCCTCATACCCTTGCAGGATACTTTGAGGGTGATGTACCTCTGCTCTTCCTCACTCCAGAAACGTTTGTTCTTGAGGTTGAGAGAGAAGTCGCGCTTGGTGCGCAGCTTGGAATGGGCAA
>JAKSKA010000070.1 GCA_024401915.1 Bacteroidales bacterium | reverse complement strand
ATATTTGTCTTCGCGTGCGCGCCGGTTCCACTCCGCGCTGCACGTTCTCTCTATGAAAAGGTCGATTATTCTGTTAGTCTCGCTGCTCCTGCCCCTGCTGCTTCCTGCTGCCGACAGGCATTTCATCACCATCGAGACGGAAAATACCAGTCTGGTCCTCGGTACGGACGTCTCCGGACGCCTCTTGCAATATCACTATGGAGCCAAGGTCGGGGATGCTTCCCAATATGCGGAATATGATTCGTACCGGAGGCCATATTTCGGCTCTGACCATCAGGCCTATCCTGTGCGCGGAGGCCAGTTCTTCGGCGATTGCGCCCTCGCGGTGGAATATCCGGACACGGACGGCAATACCGAGCTCGTCTATGACGGCTCGCGCAGCTTTACCGCTGCTGACGGCAATGTGACCACGGAAATCACTCTCCGCGACCGCAAGACAGCCCTCGAGGTGGTCCTGGTCTATGAGGCTTATCGTGACGCCGACGTCATTGTCAGCTCCTCGCGCATACGCAACGGCGGCAGGCGCACCATCAAGCTCGAGCGCTATGCTTCCGGCGCCGTGACCCTGAATTCCGGAAAGTACCTGCTCACCCATTTCCACGGCGACTGGGCACGCGAGATGAATGTGGAAAGCGAACTCCTGACCCACGGCACCAAGAGCATACGCTGCAACCGCGGCATAATGACGACCCATACCGAAAGCCCGTCCTTCCTGCTGAGCCTCGGCACAGACAGGCTTGACGAGAACTATGGCGAGGTCGTTGCGGGCACTCTCGCGTGGAGCGGCAACTACCGCCTGGACTTCCAGGTTGACGAATTCAACAAGCTCAACATCATTTCCGGCATAAACGCCGAGACGACGGGCTCCTATCCACTTGCCGGGGGTGCCGTGTTCACGACCCCTGAAATGGTGTGGACATACAGCAACGAGGGCGCCGGCCAGGCTAGCCGCAACCTTCACGACTGGGCCCGTATCAACACGCATTCACGCGGGCATCTATGCCCCACGCTGCTCAACAGCTGGGAAGGCGCATATTTCGACTTCAACACAAAGACGCTCACCGATATGATTGACGATGCCGCTTCGCTCGGGCTGGAGATGTTCGTCCTCGACGACGGCTGGTTCGGAAGCGACTTCCCCCGCAATTCGGACGCCCAGGGACTCGGAGACTGGGAGACCAATTTGAAGAAACTCCCCGAAGGGATATCATATATCGCCGACTACGCCCATTCGAAAGGCTTGAAGTTCGGCATCTGGATAGAGCCGGAGATGGTCAATCCCAAGAGCAACCTGGCCCGTCTCCATCCGGACTGGATCGTCAAGTCACCCGGGCGCGAGGCGACACAGTCGCGCAAACAGTGGGTGCTCGACCTGTGCAACCCCAAGGTGCAGGACTTCGTGTTCGGCGTCTTCGACAATACGATGAAACTTGGGAAGATAGATTACATCAAGTGGGACTGCAACAGGGATATACACAGTTATGGATCGCCCGCCATCGAGGACCAGGACCGCTTCTATGTGGATTACATCCAGGGGCTTTACAGCGTGCTTGACCGCGTAAGGGCCAAATACCCTGACGTGATGGTCCAGGCCTGTTCGTCAGGCGGCGCCAGGGCCGATTACGGCTCCCTCAACCGTTTCGACGAATACTGGACCAGCGACAACACGGAGGGCCTGTGCCGCGTCTTCATCCAGTATGGTGCATCGATGATATTCCCCGGCTTCGTTATGGGTTCACACGTGTCTGCAGTGCCCAACCACCAGACCGGCAACGTCACGCCCCTCAAGTTCCGCTTCGACATCGCTTCCGCCGGAAGGCTGGGAATGGAACTCCAGCCTGCCAGGATGACGGATGAGGAGAAGGACTATGCGCGCAGGGCCATCGCTTCCTACAAGGGCTACAGGGACCTCGTCGAGGAAGGAGACCTTTACAGGATATCATCGCCCTACGACAGCGATATCTATTCATTGATGTATGTGTCCAAGGACAAGAAGCGCGCCGTGCTCTTCGCATATTGCCTGCGCTATCAGGGCCGGCAGATCTCCCCGCTTCTGCGTCTTTACGGACTCGACCCTTCAAGGGAATACACTATCAGGGAACTCAACAGCCCCAAGCCTCACTTCTGGGGAGAAGGCGGGACTTTCACGGGACAATGGCTGCGCGAGCAGGGCATCAACACCAACCTGCGCAAAATCTATGACAGCGCCGTCTGGTATCTGGAATCAAAATAATATATGAAACAGGACATTCAATTGTTTGATCTCATCCGCAAGGAGGATGAAAGGCAAAGATCCGGTCTGGAACTCATCGCTTCCGAAAACTACGTCTCGGAAGACGTTCTCAAGGCTATGGGGTCCGTTTGTACGAACAAATATGCAGAGGGGTATCCGGGAAAGCGCTATTATGGCGGCTGCAAGGTCGTCGACAAGATAGAGCAGCTCGCGATAGACCGTCTGAAGGAAATATACGGAGCGGAATGGGCCAACGTCCAGCCGCATTCCGGCGCCCAGGCCAATATGGCCGTCACTATGGCGATACTGAAGCCAGGTGATACCTTTATGGGCCTCGACCTCAGCCAGGGCGGCCATCTCACCCACGGCTCGCCGGTGAACGCTTCCGGTATGCTCTACAACGCCGTTGCTTATGGCCTCGACCCTGAAACGGAACTGGTGGACTACGACGAGATGGAACGCAAGGCCGTGGCGTCGAAGCCCAAGCTCATCATCGGCGGCGCCTCCGCCTACTCTCGCGAGTGGGACTATGCGCGTATGAGGGCCATTGCCGACAAGGTCGGCGCAGTGCTCTGGATAGCTATGGCGCACACCGCCGGAATAATCGCCGCCGGACTGCTCCGCAATCCTGTTCAATATGCCCACATCGTAACGTCCACAACCCACAAGACGCTCCGCGGACCGCGCGGAGGCATCATCCTGATCGGTAAGGATTTCGACGACCCCCAGGGACGCACGACCCCCAAGGGCGTGGTGAAGAAGATGAGCCAGATTCTGGATTCCTATGTCTTCCCCGGAGTCCAGGGAGGCCCTCTGGAGCACGTCATCGCTGCCAAGGCCGTTGCCTTTTTCGAGGCTATGCAGCCCGAATACGTGGACTATCAGAAGCAGGTGCTCGCCAATGCCTCGACGATGGCCGACGAATTCATCAACCTCGGCTACAAGATAGTCAGCGGGGGAACGGACAACCATCTGATGCTTATAGACCTCAGGCAGAAGTTCCCCGACCTGAACGGAAAGATCGCCGAAACGCAGCTCGGCCTCGCCGATATAACCGTGAACAAGAATATGGTTCCCTTCGACAGCCGCAGCGCCTTCCAGACAAGCGGTCTCCGTCTCGGGACGCCGGCCCTGACTTCACGCGGCTTCGTGGAGAAGGATATGGTTTATATAGTGGGACTCATCGACAGCGTGCTCAGCTCCGCGTCACAGAATGTCAAGGCCCTTTCTCTGAAGGATGGAGAGCAGCCCACGCCGGAGCAGGCCGCGGGCCTTGCTGCCCACGAGGCCGTTCTCGCAGATGTCAAGAGGATGGTGAACCAGCTCACCTCCGGAGTGCCGTTGAACCGTTATTGATACCTCGCCCTGATAAGGCGGACCATCTCTTCGCGCCTTTCCTTGAGATAGGAGTCTATCCTTTCCGGGGAAAGGCCCGCTACGTTCTGCAGCAGGGGTATGTTGAAGAAAGGTGAGGTCGAGAGGGAAAGTACCGTATTGTAGATGTCCTTCATCGAGCAGGGTTTGACCTTGCCGGCCGCGATGGCCTTCTCCAGCCTTTCGCTGTGCATCCTGATGCTGTCGCGGCAGGTGGTGTCGAAAGTCTCCTTGTATTGGAGCAGGAAGTCGGGATGGGTCCTTGAGATGTCGCTGATGAGATAAGGCACACGGCGGTCTTCGTTCAGCTTGTCGAAGATCACGAGGGCGGTCTGGACGGATACCTCGACGATGTCGCCGTCTTCCATCATCAGGGCTTTCAGGCCCTTCAGCAGTTCCCGGATATGGTCGTCCAGAATCTTGGCGAAGAGCCTTTCCTTAGTCCTGAAATAATAGTTCACCATAGCGTGGGTCACACCCGCACGCTTCGCGATTGCAGCCGTCGAGCTGGCATCGTAGCCGTTCGTGAAGAATTCCTCTTCGGCGGCCAGAAGTATTTCTTCTTCTTTCGTCATAATATCACTTGCGGTGGAACACCCTGTAAACGACCGGTACGACTATAAGCGTAAGGAGGGTCGAGAGAGCCATTCCTCCAATGATGACCCAGCCGATTCCGTTGCGGAGTTCGGCACTCGAACCGGCTGCAAGCGCTACAGGAATCATACCAATGATGGTTGACAGTGCAGTCATCAGAATAGGACGCGTACGAAGCTTGACCGATTCGATAAGCGCCTCATTCACAGCGACTCCCTGCAATACCCTTTCGTTGGCGAAATCCACCAGCAGAATGGCGCTTTTAGCCACAAGGCCCACCAGCATCGCCAGACCCAGCATCGCATAGATGTTGAGGGATGTCGCTGACAGAGCCAGTGCCAGAATGGCACCGAGTATGGAGAACGGAATGGAGAACATCACGACGAGAGGGTCGATCCAGTTGTTGTAGAGCACTACGAGCGACAGGTACATCAGCAGGATGGACAGAAGCATTGCCACTCCGAAGACGCTCATCGAGTCCATCATCGACTTCATATCGCCCACGGTCTCGATGGATACACCCATCTCAGCCGCCTTGTCGCTGACTTTGTCGAGGAAACTGCCGCCCGCCTCGCCGGCCGAAATGCCGACCACGTTGGTGCTTATCATCACGGCGGGGTTCCTGTTATATCGTTCCAGCCTGTTCGGGCCCGTGCCCACCCTGACCTGTGCGAACTGGTTCAGGGCAATCCTGCTGCCCTGCTGGTTCACGAAGCAGAGATTCGATACGTCATCGATGTCGCTGCGGTAGAAGCCGTCAGCCCTGATGTTGATATCGTATTCATAGTCCTCGCGAACGAACTTCATCGTGCTGTTGCCCTGGAACGCCATCTGCAGCGTGAGGCCCACATTGTCGAGGGAAAGCCCGAGAGCCGACATCTTGTCCCTGTCCACGATGATCTCGATCTCCGGACGCCCGCTTCCGCTGGAAAGTTCCTGCTGGACGGTGCCGGGGATGGACTTCATTGCCTCCAGCGCGTAATCGGCGAACACGTTCACGGAATCGGCCTTGGGGCCGCAGATGACGTATTCGACATCGGCGCTGTTGCCGGAGCCGTGGAGCGATGCGGCGTGGCAGCGGACCTTGGCATCGACCAGATAGCTGCTGAGTTCGCGTCGCAGCGGCGATATGTAGTTGTGGACCCTTGCCTCGCGCTCCGAAGGCGGAACCATCTTGCACTTGAGTTCCGCAAGATACGGCGTGCCCTGGTTGCTCTGGTTGTTGCTGCTGGTGAGACCCGTCATCGACACCACCTCCACAATCTCATTCCTCTCGAGCAGCCAGGCCTCGGCGCGGGCCACCATCCTGGAAGACTCCTCTATGGAGATGTCCTTGGGCATCTCGAGGGTGATGCTGAATTCGCTCTGGTCCACTTTCGGCATGAACTCGAAGCCGATGAAGCCCATAGGGAACAGGGCACACACGGCAACGGTGAGCGCGAGCACGGCCAGGGCGACACGGCGTTTGTGGCGCAGCGATTTCTCGAGCAGCGAAGCCACGGCGTTCCCGAAGCGCGAAACGCCCCTTTCGAAGCCTGCAAGCATCCTGCCCCAGCGTGTCCCGGTGTCCAGCTTGTCCTCCTTGCCGAAGCGCGAAGTCATAAGCGGCACGAGCGTCAGTGCGGACAGGAGGCTGAAAAGTATGGCGAAGATGATCACTCCGCAGAACTGCCTGAGGATATCTGAAACAAGGCTCTTCGTGACAGCGATGGGCAGGAACACGATTACGAGCACGATGGTCACGGTGATGACCGTGTAGCCGATTTCCTGCATTGCGTCCCTGGTCGCCTGAAGCGCGCTCTTGCCGGATTCGATGTGGCGGCAGACGTTCTCGATGACGACTATCGCGTCATCCACGAGCACTCCGATGACCACCGAGAGGCCGAGCAGCGACATAATGTTCAGCGTGAAGTTGAACAGCTTCATTCCGATGAAGGTGCCGATCAGCGAGAGCGGAACGACGATCATCACTATCAGCGCATTGCGCCAGCTGTGGAGGAACAGCAGTATGACGAGCGCGACGAGGAGGATGGCGATGAGCAGGTCCTCGAGCACGGAACTGATGGACTCGCGGGTGAAGTTGGAACTGTCGGAGACGGTGCGGATCTCGAGACCGCTGGACGCATACCTCGACTCCAGCTCACCGATCCGCTCGGTAACGGCATCGCTGAGCTCTATCGCGTTGGCGTTCTCCTGCTTGAAGATGTTGACGAGCACGGCGTCCTTGCCGTCCACGCGTGCTATCGTCTTTGCATCGGCTGCAGTCTCCACGACGTCGGCTACGTCGCCGAGACGTATCTGTGTGCCGTTGGGCATAGTCATCAGCACGAGCCCGCGCAGCTCGTCCACGCTCTCCAGCTTTCCGGACAGGCGCACGGCGGTGTTGGTCCTGCCGTCCTTGATGCTGCCGGTAGGGAAGTCGAGGTTGGAGCCCTTGATCGCGCCCATCACCTGGACGGGGGAGAGCCCGAGTTCGCGCATCATATCCATATTCAGGTTGACCTGGACCTCGCGTGGCCGCTCACCGACGGTCTCGACTTTCGCCATCCCGGGTATCCTCTGCAATTCGGGCAGGATGCTGCGTTTCACGAGGTCGCTGAAATCTACATCGTCGAGATCGGCGCTCAAGGCCAGGGTGATGATGGACTTGGCATCGACGCTGATTTCGTTGACTATGGGGGCGAGTATGCCGGCCGGCAGTTCGGCCTTCTTTGAATTGATCTTGTTCTGGGCGTCTGTGACGGCCTTTTCTATATCCGAACCATAGGTCAGAGAGACGAAGACCATCGACATCCCCTCGAAGGAATAGGACCTCATCGACTCCACTCCGGCCATACTTGAAAGCACGTCTTCAAGCTTGACGGTAAGCGAACTCTCGACCTCGCTCGGCGATGCTCCCGGATAGATGACCTGGACGTTGAGCGAAGGCGGAGTGAACTTCGGCATCAGTTCCGACTTCATCGAAGAGAACCCGAGGAAGCCGAGGATGCCTATCACAAGGAATAGCACGATCACATAGACCGGCTTCCGTATTGACAAGTCTGATATTTTCATCTTTCTTTATTTCACAATATTGACGACCGTACCGTCCGATACGTTCATAAGGCCGCCCACGATTATCTCATCCCCATCCCCGATACCTTCGA
>JAKSKA010000007.1 GCA_024401915.1 Bacteroidales bacterium | reverse complement strand
GGGGTGGGCTCGCTGGGCGACATCAACCCTGCCGACATAGAGGCGATCTCCGTGCTCAAGGATGCGTCTTCGACTGCGATCTACGGTGCCAGGGGCGCGAACGGCGTCATCATCATCACCACAAAGGGCAGCTCCGATGCGTCCGATCCCGCCCAGAAGATAGCCGTCACGTTCAGAAGCCAGGCAGGCTTCTCGATGCTCCCGCGCAATCTTGACCTTATGAATGCCGAGGAGTACGGAATCTACCGTAACGAGTACTGGCAGCATTGCGGCACGTCGCCGAATATGGACAACACCACGCCTCTCAACGGCTTGTCCGTCAAGCAGCCTTTCGGCCTGGGCGAAGGCACGAACTGGATCGAGGACGTCACGCGGATCGCGCCGTTCCAGAACTACAACCTCTCCATCAACGGCTTCCAGGGCAAGACCAAGTTCTACGCCGCCCTCTCGTACAATGACGAGCAGGGTATCATCAAGAAGAGCGGAAAGCAGAATATCACAGGTACGCTGAACGTGACCAATGACATATTCAAGTGGCTGCGTGTCTATGCGAATATGCGCTACCAGTACAGGCTTCAGGATAACAATCTGACCTCGATCGGCAGCGGCGGCATCTATTATGCGGCCCAGTATCTTTCTCCGCTCATCGACCCTGCCGATTCCTATAATCCGCTGAACAACGCCGGAGTGGCCCAGTCGAACGCCGTCGTGCGTCTGGAGCAGAACACCAACAAGACTGACCGCAGTATGCTCAGCGCCACAATCGGTAGCCACGTGAAATTCTCGGGAGCCCTGAAGTACAAGACCAAGTTCAGCTACTATCTGTTCGACCGTCAGCGTTATGAGTACAGCCCTTCCACCCTTCCCCACAGACAGGGAATGGGCGGATATGCCTACAGGGAGAACTATGGCGAACAGAGTTTCTATTTCGAGAACACCCTCGAGTTCAACAAGAACTTCGGCAAGCACCATATCGATGCGACGCTGGGACAGACCTGGAAACGTTTCCTGACCCATAAGTTCGATCTTGAAGGAGATGGTTATCTTGTTGATGCGATGTTGTGGAACAATATGTCCGCAGTCGCCGACAAGCAGAGCTATGGAGCCTCGACGGAATACACGTCAAGGGCCAAGGCCGCTTTCTTCCTGCGCGCTAACTACAACTGGAAATCGCGTTATTACCTTACGGTTACCGGACGTCTGGACGGTGCTTCCAACTTCTCGGAAAACCACAAGTGGGGCTTCTTCCCCTCGGCCGCATTCAAGTGGGCCATCGCCAACGAGCCTTTCCTGAAGGACGTAAGGCAGATCGACAACCTTTCCCTCCGTCTGAGCGCAGGCCAGTCAGGTAACGACCTCAACAAGGCCTACCGTTCGATGGCCCGTATGGACGGCGATTCCGGCGGTTATGTTTTCGACGGCGTGAAGAGCCAGGAGTACTACCAGAGCCGCATCGCGTCCCCGAACCTTACCTGGGAGACCACCACGATGTTCAACCTCGCCCTCGACGGAGCCTTCTTCAACAACCGCCTGTCCTTCTCGCTCGAGGCCTACAAGTCCATCACCACGGACCTCCTGCTGACCGTGAAGACGGTACAGAGCACAGGCTATGATTCCAAGTACGAGAACATTGGCCGTACGACATCCAAGGGCATAGAGTTCTCGTTCAGTTCGCGCAACGTAGTGAAGAGGAACTTCACCTGGACGACCGACTTCAACATTGCCAGGGGCAGTTCCATCGTGAACGATATGGGCCCCGAGGCAGAGGTCTCCTCGAAGAACTCGCCCCAGGGAGGATATATGTGCGCAGGTTACAAGGTCGGTTATCCCGTAAACGCCTTCTGGGGCTTCCAGTATGGCGGCGTATGGCACAACGAGGAGGAGATCGAACGTAACAAGATCACCCATACCTATGCCAACGACCAGGCTTCGACGAAACTCGGATATCCTATCTTCCTTGATCAGAACCACGACGGAACCCTGGACTCCAACGATATAGTCTTCCTCGGCTCTCCCGACCCGGTGTTCTCCGGTGGTTTCAACAATTCGTTCCGGTTCAGGGGCTTTACGGTAGGCCTTTTCTTCTCGTACGCTCTTGGCGGAAAGGTGTTCAACCATTCCGAATACTATATGGCAAGTTCCCGCCGTACGAACCAGTATGCCTATATGGTCAATGCCTGGCATCCGACGAAGAACCCCACGTCCAATCTTCCGCGCGCCGGTATTATGGATGATGCCATACCTCCCAGTTCATTCCTTGTCCACGACGCTTCGTATCTGCGTCTGAAGACCCTGAGCCTCGGCTACCGCTTCACCGTGAAGAGCAGGGTGATCCACGAAATCGAACTCGGCGCATCCGCGGACAACGTTGATCTCTGGTCGAACTACAACGGATTCTACCCTGACGTCTCTTCCGGCGGCATCAACGGCTATGACGTTTCGTCAGATCCGAAGCCCCGCCGCATCGTGTTCTCCGTCCAATTCAAATACTAGAAGAGTATGAAAAAGAATATATTCATCAATACCGTCGCAGCGCTCGCAGCCGCAGTCCTTTTCAATGGATGCTCCCTGAAGGAGGACAGCACTGCCATAGTCAGCCCTTACAATTTCTTCCAGACCGAGGAGCAGATCAGGGCCGCGATCAACGGATGCTATGATCCGCTGAACAGCATCCACGACTTCCGTTATTTCATCGCAGTCGAGGGTGCTACCGACCTTGCGTCCACCAACGGCTCGGCCCAGAGGGACGCGAAGTTCAATTTCAATCCCGCCAGCCCCGCTTCCGGAACCCACGTGTGGCAGAACAGCTGGTACGGAATCCGCTATTGCCTCAGCACCATCGCCGGAATCCACCGTTCGCCTCTCGATGATGCGACGAAGGCCCCCTATGAGGCCGAGACCCTTATCCTGGAGTCCTATTACTGGTATATCCTCACAAGCTTTTTCGGAGACGTGCCTTTCTATCAGGACTACGTCGAGACCGATGAGGATATGGTCCGCATAGCAAAGCTCGGCCGTATGAGTGCAGTCGAGACGAGGAATACGCTTATCAAGCAGCTCCTGACCTGGGTTCCCGTCCTCCCTCAGGTACGTACCTATGAGGTGGAGAAACATCGTATCGGTGCGGCTATGGGCTGGATGATGATCGCCAAGCTGGCCGCCTGGAACAAGGACTGGGACAATGTCATCAATGCCTGCAACCATCTCGAGGAGATGTACGGTGACCTCAGCCAGTATCCTTATTCAGACGTGATGTTCCGCAACAAGAACACGCCGGAATCAATATTCGAGATCCAGCACGCGTGGGAGAAGGGTGGCGTCGATTACGTTGCCAAGTATTCGCTCGGCGTCTCCGCCCTCGTCCTCCCTTATCCGAAGACGGCCGGCACCGCGATCTACTGCGACGTGACAATCGATGAGGTCGGTCCCGATGCATACTGCTACACTCCGCTCAGGCCCACGTCGTATATGAAGAGCGTCATCGCTCCCAACGGCAAGGGTGACATCCGCCGTGATTACAATATGGTGTCCAGCTGGAACGGAAAGTCGTTCAAGAGCGGCACCACCTGGATGGGCCCGAAGTTCTGGTGCCCCAACGTTTATCAGAACTACGACAGCAACAACTACAAGATCTTCCGCTACGCCGACGCACTGCTCCTGCTTGCAGAGGCCTGGTGTGAAGTGGGCAACTACCAGCTGTCCGTCGATTATCTCAACAAGGTGCGCAGCCGTGCCCATATCGAGCCCTATTCGTTCTACGGCGAGATCAAGCTCCGCGGCGAGATCCGCGACGAGCGTGCACGCGAGCTCTTCGGCGAGTTCGGACGCAAGTATGACCTCGTGCGCTGGGGTATATGGTACGACCAGGTCGTCGCCTACAACCTCTACAACCTCGTTCAGCAGAACGTGCGTCCCTGCCACAGGTATTATCCCATCCCCGACGTGCAGTGCGCCCGTTCAGGACGCGCCCTGTCCAATCCGGAATATGAAAAGTACAATCTTAACGACTAGAAGAAATGAGAAAAGCGATTCTATATATAATAGGTTTTGCAGCCCTTCTGGCTTCGGCGTCCTGCGACAAGCGGGCCGAGTATGACCAGACACTCGGACTTCTCTCGAGATACAATGTCCTTCCGTCGGGCAACGGCAGCACCCAGGTCGCCGTGTTCTCCAATACCGACTGGACCGTTGAGATGGACCATCCTGTGGACTGGGCATCGATCGACCGTCTCGGCGGCCACAAGAGCGGCTATCTCGTATTCGATTATGAAGTCAACTACGGACGTGCCCGCCGCGTGGTCCTTGTATTCAAGGCCGGCGGTGAAACACGCTACCTCGATATGTATCAGAAGCCGGCGATCGCGGATGCCGACTGCATCCTCGAACTGACCTCGGAAGAGAAGCCGACTCTTTCCGTTTCCGCTGACGGGACTACTGAGGAACTGCCCTTCAAGACAAACCTCATCTACAATCTCGACGAGATGTACCTCACTCTCCAGTACGCCGAAGGCCAGGAGCCCGAGGCCCCCTGGATCACTCTTGACGCCGTGGAGAGGGACAAGGTGACGATCACCGTCCTGCCCAACACCACCGGTGCAGTCCGCAAGGCGTATGTGCAGATATCCCATACCGACGCCGGCAGCTACGACTCCACGGAAGGCGATACCATTAATTCGAATATGCTCACAGTCATTCAGAACTAAGCCGATGAAAAAGATTGAAATATTATTGATTGCTGCATCCGCTGTCCTTCTCTGCGCTTCCTGCGACAAGAACAGGCACGACGTGTTCGCCCCCGATGAACTCGGAATGGCGGAACACGAATACTACGTCGAGGATGCAGGCGGAGACTTTGAGATACCGTATCTGTCCAACAAGCAGGGGACGATTACTCTTCTCGACCCCTCGGACGGAGACTGGATCAACTTTGAAACAGTTTACGGCGATACCGACGGCAGCATTCCCGTCCACGTTCTTTCCAACGCCGGGTTCAAGCGCCGCGCCGACCTCCTTTTCGCGTCCGATACCCGCCGCGACACGGTGAGCGTGTACCAGTACGGAAGCGTCGAGGAGAAATTCTATGTCGCAGCCGGCTCGATGGTCGTCTATAACGGCACCGGTGAGACCAATACGGTCACAACCGACATCAACGTGCCTCTGGACAAGGTGGCCGTGGAAGTGTTCTATTCCGGCGATGACGAATGGATAAAGGATGCAAATCTGAGCAGCAGTTCGCTGACATTCAAGACCACCGACAACCCCGACACGGATTATACCCGCCGCGCCGTCGTCAACCTCCGTTACCAGAACGGCTGGGACATCGACGAAGAAAACAGGCTTACCGTCATCCAGGCCCGTGCCGACAACAATATCGGAACGAAATACTCTTTCGACAAGATCCGTGAACTGGCGTCGGTCGGAGGCTATATCCTTCCTGAGGATGCCCTCGTCGAAGGCTATATCGTCAGCACGACCGAAGGCGGCAATGCCGGCGACGCCATCGTGGACGACTACCAGCAGGGCACGGGCGTGATCGACTACACGCTCACGGAGCGCACCGCATACCTTGAGGGCCTCGATGGCAAATACGGCCTGAGGCTCATCGCGCCTTCGGCTGCGGACAACGATTACCAGCGTTACAGCCGTGTCTGCATCAAGGTCGGCGGCTGCCTCCTGAAGAAATCCGAGGGCGAACCCGCCTGCTACACGCTCGAGGGCGCGAAGTCCGGTGAGATCCTTACCAGCGCTGACGGAACGCTCACGATGCCCCGGAAGGAAAAGAGCATCACGGAACTGACGGACGAGGACATCAACACCCTCGTGAAGATCAAGGACTGCGAGATCGCGATGCGCAAGGGTCCGTTCACTCCCGTCAACGAGGGGTATACATCCCTCTGTACCTACAACCGTCTCGCCAAGTTCCCGATACTCATCCGTGACATAAAGGGCGGAAGTATGTATATGTTCACCAATATGACCTGCCCTTACCGCCGCAACGGGGAAACGCTTCCCTACGGCAGCGGTGACATCACAGGCATCGTGGTGCACGAGTCTTACAAGAGCTTCGAGAAGGACGGCAACATCGGCCGCTACCAGCTGCGCCACCTGCTCCGCGAGGAGATCGAGCTCAAGCCAGATTTCAAGGACAACTTCTCCGGCATCATCACAGAGTTCCGCTATGCCAAATTCCCCGCTCTGGGCGCAGAACCCGAACTGGGTGAGAATGCCATACTCGCTACCAAGGGCAACGGCGAAATGTGCCACACCTACGGGGCTGTGGGCAATTTCTCCCCGTCGTACTTCTATATCGGAGAATGTGGAAGCAAGAAGAAAGGAAAATACGCGGAAGGCGCCGGCATCGAACTCGACGAGGGCGGCATCTACGAGCCCTGGATCGGTACGGAATCCGCCCAGAACACGGACGGGAAGGGCTGGTTCAAGGACAATCTGAAGATAAGCTGGTCCAACAAGTACTGGTGGGACAACGGCCGCGGCTACTGCTGGCTCGTGGCGTTCAGCACCGCCGGCATCGTCTCGGACAGGGTATCGATGCAGTTCGCGATGTACAACAACTCCCAGAGCGCGCGTTCGCCCCGTTACTGGAAGGCGCAGTATTCGCTGACCACTTCTTCCTGCGACGCAGCGGACGACGGCGAATGGACCGACATCTGCGAGTTCACCGTGCCCGACGTGGCAATCTGGGCCTCCCAGAACGACTGGCAGTGCCTTGGTACCAGGGTGTATGATTTCCCTCTCCCCACCTCGATTCTGGACAAGGAGAAGGTCTATATCAGGCTGACTCCGAGGAACAACAAGGCTGCGGCCAAATCAGTGGACTCATACGATTCCAGCACCATAGCCAACAACTCCGGCTATAACACTATGGATTATTTTGCAATACGCTATAACAAGTAGTATATGAAAAAGATTATCATTGCAACGGCTCTCATCCTTCCACTGCTGTTCTCCTGCAAGGGCTCGGACGGCGGTTCGACGGAAACCGTCTCGAGAGTCGTGATCAGTCAGGATAAAGTCAACCTGCTGGTAGGCGAGACTACGACGCTTACCGCCACCGTCTATCCGGAATCTCTCGGGATGGGCGTTAACTGGACGGTGATCGACCCGGACCTCGCTTCCTGCGAGAACGGTTTCGTGACGGCCAAGGCTGAGGGCGTGACCTACGTCGTCGCCACTTCCGCCGACGGTGCCAAAAAGGCATCCTGTATGGTCAGCGTCAACCCGCCCGTACGCTACAGCGTAAGCATCACCGATTCCTTCGGGGTGCCGATGGCTGAACTTTCAGGCTATCCCGGTATGGCGTCGATGCTCTATGCCTCGACGACGGACGGCGAGATCCACGAATTCAGTTGGAACGTCACCGATCCCGCAACGGCCACCATCGGAAATGACGGAGTCATCGTCCTGGGTGCCGTTAAGAGCAGCAACGCGAAATACGTCTATGACGCCCAGTCGACCCTGAGTGTCAGGACCGAGGAAGACTACGGATGCTCGATTCCCATACGCAGCAACCTGCTCAACGGTGTCAGCGTGGAAGGCGAGTACTATCCTGCCGGCCAGCCTGTTACCGTGGTCGAGAATACGGAATATTCAATTGCGCTTCAGTACGAAAGCGCTGACGGCAATGTGAGTATTCCCGCAAGTGCGGTGAATCTCGAGCTCAGCAACAATGAGAACTTCAAACTCTCGAAGACCGGCACGAACTGCAGTCTCATCGTCAACACAGCCTCTGACGTGTCGACGACGCTCAGCGTCAACATTCCCGGATTGAGCGAGAAGGTCGAGGTGGCAAGATTCGTCGTCGAGAAAGCCTTCCCCATCAAGGCTACGCTTTCCGACGCTTCGTCTTCGACGCTTGCGTTCAGGTGGGGATTCCCCGCTGAATCGACGGACTACGATATCAGCAAGGCATACACCGCTACCCTCTACAAGGACAGCGAATGCACCATCGTGGACCAGAGCTTCGACATCCCCGCCGCGCTCGAGGCCTGGAACGGCAAGCAGCCCTGCTTCGTATTCGGTGGTCTCGAACCTTCGACCACCTACTGGCTCAAGGTCTATGACACTGCTGACGAACTCGAATCCAATCTTGTGGAAGCGAAGACCTCGGCCTTCAATGTCGTGGAGATGCCGGCATCCATCACGGAACCGGGCGTTGCCCTCGCAGAGGACTTCGGCGAGCTCCGCTGGGACTTCGACAGTCCTTTCGGCGCTGTCGGATACTTCCCTTCGAACAACAGCAGCTTCTCCAATACAGGTGTCAGCGAATACCGCAAGACCGCTGCCGGTTCGGAGAAGACCTTCAAGAGCTTCTCGACTGCACTGAAGAATTCTCGCCTCAACAACTGGGCTACCGATTCCAATGTCTATGTCCATCCGGGCCATCTCAAATTGGGAACCTCTTCGGCCCGCGGCTGGATACTCACCCCCGAGTTCACCGTGCCCGCAGGCAAGAAGGCGATAGTGAGCGTGACCATCACCGCCTGCCGCTTCAACAGTTCCCAGGATTCGAACTGGGCTGTTAGTGTCCTGAACCAGGCTCAGGCAGGCGTTGACGCAGCAGCCCACACCTCATCCTTCGAATGGCCGGACGAGAACGACACGAAGGTTTACCAGAAGATAGAGTTCACCGGCAACTGCGTCTGGAGCACGAATACGGTCGAAGGACTCGAACTTCACCATCTCGACAGAATCACGTTCGGCGGTGTCAAGGGTGGCAGCGGCACGAAGGGACGCGTCCTTATCAGCGACATCACCGTGACGGTCAAGGAAATAGTATACGAGTAAAACAAAACAATATGGAAAAACTGAAAAAATCCTATGACAAGCCCCTCTGCGAGCTTGTCAACATCCAGAACGACTGCGTCCTCTGCACCAGCGTCGGACTGGACAACATCAACGAAACTACGGACGTGATCGTCTGGGATGAATAAAGATTGTCAATGCGTATGAAAAAGTCAATTATCATTTCCGCTGCATTATTCTTTGCTCTTGCAGCCGTTTCCTGCCAGAAGGAAAACGCCGGCAGTAAGGGGACGACCACTCTTACCGCATTCATCGACACCCAGGTCAAGACCGCCCTCGGCGAGAAGGAAGGCACGACCTGGCCGAACTACTGGAAAACCGGCGACGCGATCAGCGTCAACGGAGTGGCCTCCGACGCCCTCGGCTCCGAGGCCGACGGCAACACCTTCGCTTCATTTACGTTCCAGGACGTGATCGAGGCGCCTTACTATGCCGCCTATCCTGCGGCAGCACTTTCCTCTTACTCCGCCGGCACTGCGGAAATCACCCTCCCCGCCACTCAGAAATATGTGGCTGGCAGCTATGACCCCGCAGCATTCATAATGACCGGCAAGAGCACGGAAGAAGGTGTCGTGAGCCTCCACGCACGTGTGGGCCTTCTCCACATCACGCTCAACGGCTCCGCATCCATCAGCAAGCTCGTCGTCTCCGGCCTCAACGGAGAAGCCCTCAGCGGCAGGTTCTCGACCTCTTTCGAAGGTCTCACGCCTGTCTCAGGCTCCGACAGGGTCGAACTTGTGTCCGAGACCCCCGTAGCGCTGCCTGCGGACTGCTTCGTCTGCCTGCCCGCCGGCAATTATCCCAAGCTCCGCATCGAGGCCTTCGATTCGGAAGGCGGCTCGATGGCGAAGACCGCATCGGTCAGCTCCGCTCTCGGCGCAGGAGAGATGTTCTCCGCTCCCGCCCTCAGCTATACGCCTTCATTCGGTATCACTGTAGGTGTCGAGGGCATCACCAGTTCCACCGCCATCATCACCTGGGACAATTCCCCCGAGGTTGCGTACACCATCAACGTTTACAGCGACAGCGGCTGCTCTTCACTCGTGGCCGGTTACGCCGTTCCCGCAGGTGACGGATGCTGGTCAGGCGAGTCTCCGAGGTTCTGTATCAGCGGACTCCAGCCTTCCACCACCTATTACGTTAAGGTCGTCAACACGGAGAAGAGCGTGGAAAGCGACGCTGTTGCCGTCACGACCGCTGATTTTGAAAACGTCCAGGTCAGCAGCACTCCCGCTGCCAAGGGCGACGTCATCCTCGCCGAGGATTTCGGTGAGCTCTGCTGGGACTGCGATATGATTGGCAGGGGTGCCGGCTGGTTCCCTACGGAAGAAGCCCGTGCCGACTTCAGCATCATTGCTGTGGATTCCTATCAGGCCGCTGCCACCTCCAGCGAGAAGCAGCTCTCCAACCAGACCTCCGCTCTCTCGCACAGCCGCCTGCAGCACTGGGCGATAGGCGCGAACAAGAACCTCTACATCCATCCGGGCTATCTCAAGCTCGTAGGAAGCAGCAAGGTCACCCACATCGTGACCCCGGCCCTTGACAACATTCCCGAAGGAATGGTCGCCACTCTCGAAGTCGAGCTCAACGCCAGCGCATACTACAGCGAGAGCAGCTCATCCTTCTGCACGAAGAATGCCGTGGTGGCCGTCCAGACAGCCGCCTGCACGGACATCATCGCCGACGAGACCAACACCCTCGACCTTAAGACCAATGTGGCCGCAATCACCCTCGAGGAGGAATCGGCCTGGAATACCTATACGGTTACGCTCAACGGCGTTGTAAAGGGCAACCGCCTTGCCTTCGGCGCTGCGGACGGAGTCACCAAGAACGACGCCCGTATGAACCTCAGCGACATCAAGGTCACGATAAAGGAACTCTATGAGCCCGGTGCCCTCGAAGCAGAACTGAAGGGCGTCACCACTTCCAGCGCGGCCTTCACCTGGACCCATCCCGGTTCGTCCGCTTCTGACACGGAAACTCCTTATACCATCTCTCTCTACAACGATGCGTCCTGCACCGACCTGGTCGTTTCCTACACCATCCCCGCCGATGCGGACTGTTGGGGTGGAAAGCAGCCCTGCTTCGTCTTCGGCGGCCTTGAATCCGGAGAGAAATATTACTTCCGCGCAACCGACAATGACGCAGGCACCGACTCCAATGTAGTCGAGGCGACCATCGGCGCATTCACCAACGTCGCATACGACGAGCTGGAGAACAGCGCAAAGGTCGGTGACGTGATCCTTGCCGAGAACTTCAACGAATGGGGTTACGGTACCGACGAGACTCTCGGAGCAGCGGGCGTTTATGACAACGACTGCGAACTCAAGCACTTCAGCGGCGTCGTGGATATGGAAACGGTTTCCCTCCAGACCCCTTCAAGCACCGGACGCCGCTTCTTCCACATCACCAAGATCAAGGACTCCGACACCAGGATCGAACATTGGGGCTTCGCCGGCAATAGTTCCTCTTACCTCAGGGCCGGTTATCTCCGTATGACGACCACGGCTTCCAGCAACAGGACCCATCTTGTCAGCCCCAAGCTCGTCGCCATCCCTGACGGGAAATACGCGACGATCGAGGTGACTGCGAAGATGTTGAGGACTGAAAGCGACAACGACTTCGGCGTGCTTGTCCAGACCGGAACGATGAGCTACAACACCGGCAGCGGCAACCCCGAGTCTTGTTACAAGCTCGGTTCTCTCGCTTCGGACAACACATATACCTTCCCTATGGCATCCTCAGGCAGCTGGGAGACCCATACGGTCACGATCAAGAACATCACCAACGCCAACAGCCTTGCGTTCGGTTCCATCAACAACATTTCCGGGAAGAACCGTTTCTACATTAGCGAGATATCCGTCAAGCTGGTCGATCTCTACGACGCGACAGTCTCTGATTTCAAGGCGGAATGTACAAGCAAGTCATCCTCCACCCTTGTCTTCAAGTGGACTTACGGCGGTGAGGCTTCGGATGACGTAGCCAATGCCTTTACTGCAAAACTCTATTCCGACCAGGAATGCAAGGATGAAATCCGTTCGTTCGTCATCCCCGCCGGCTGTGGCGCGTGGGAAAGCAAGACTCCCAAGTTCGTAATGGCCGGGCTCGCTCCTTCCACACCCTATTGGTTGAAGGGTACCGATACGACCAGCGGCGTGGAATCCAATGTCGTCAAGGCCACCACCGATGCATTCACCATCGTGGAGATGCCTTCCGAGATTACAGGAGCAGGCGTAGTGCTTGCCGAGGACTTCGGCGAACTCTGCTGGGATTTCGATTATCCGAACGATGCTATGGGATATTATCCCGCCGAGCCCAGAACCTCCTGGGGACAGTCTGCAGTTGATACGGGCAAGAACAGTGATAGCAACAAGTTCTATGGCGGATATCATAGAAGTGGCGGCGGAGAAACGAATGTATTCAGCGGCTATGGCACAGCATTCAGCAACAGCCGTCTTAACGACTGGTATGGAGAGAGCAACGTATATGTCCATCCCGGTTACCTCAAACTCGGAACATCCTCAGGCGGCGGCTGGCTCCATACTCCGGCATTCACGGTTCCTGAAGGGAAGAAGGCGGTTATAACCGTCACCCTTACCGCCGGACGTTACAGCAGCGGTCAGGAAAGCGACTGGGCTGTAGCCGTTGAGGATACGGACTACTTCACACCGAACGCCGGCAAGCATACCTGCTCGTCCAATTGGATGGATACGTCAAATCCTGCCTGCTACCAGCTGATCACCTTCACAAACAACAACACCTGGGTTACCAAGAGCGTCGAGGGCCTTGAGGTCCATCACGGAGACAGGCTCATCATCGGTGCGAAATCCGGAGCTGGAAGTTCAAAGCGCCGTTTCCAGATCAGCGACGTAACCGTAGAGGTAACAGAACTCGTGGACGAATAATACTTCAAAATTATGAAATACAATTCATTACCATTTATACTCGGGATGCTCATCCTTGGCGCAGGCTGCGCCAAGGAGAGCGCTCCGCAGGAGAACCCGGAACCTTCGGGTCCGTTTGTTCTCCGGGCTGACCTTCCTGAAGATCAGGAAGTCCTCAAAACCGGCCTCAATGGATATGAGGTCATTTGGAACACCGGAGACAAGGTTTCCATCAACGGAATCCTGTCCGACGCAGTTGCCAGCTCAGGCAACGGCAAGAGAAGCGTGGATTTCACCTTCGCTTCCACGCCTTCGGCCCCTTACAATGTCCTCTATCCGGGGACGACTTCGAGCGACGTGGTTGTCTTTGCCGCAACCCAGAATTATGTCGAGAACTCCTTCGATACCGGTGCGGCACCGTCATACGGCGTCGCTACGGTCAACGGGAACAACGCTTCGGCAAGGCTCAATCCCCTCGGGGCCGTGCTCCGCTTCGCGTTGAACGGCACTTCGAACATCGACAAGATTGTCCTCAATGCGCTCGGGGAAGAGTCTATCGCCGGAAAGTTCAAGGTCAACTTCTCTACCGGAGCCCTTACTCCCAACGGCAACAACAGCCCGTCCGTCACCTACAACATCAACGGTGATTCGGGACTGACCCTCGGAGCGTCCGACACGCATTTCTACGTAGTAGTTCCCGCCCGTGCCTATTCCAAGGGCTTCGAGGCCCTCGTTTACGAGAAGACTACCGAGAAATATATGAGGCTCAAGTTCTATGGCAGCGGCCAGACTCTCCCCGCCGGCACCCTCGTGGAGTTTGCCAGCAAGACCTATGCGGCCGGAAGAGTCGAGGAACTTGCCCAGATCAATGACTTCTCTTCACAGGCCGGCGGAGATCCCGAGAAGAAGGCAAGCTTCACCATCGCAAACTACAATATCCTCAGCGATTATGAGGGTTCAAGATCAGACAAAGCCGTCCTGAACCTCAACAACTGCGGCGTGCAGCTCGGAAAATGTGTGAAGGCGACAGGCGCCGACATCATCTGTTTCAACGAGATTGATGAAACTTTCGCCGGATCTTCAGCCAAGAGCATAAAGAACATCTCCGAGGCCCAGGGTCTGACGGGATATGAGTGGTATGTTGCCAATCCCAACAAGGTTACTAGCGGGACATTTTCTTATAACACCGAATATTCCTATGCCAACGGGTATGCTTTCAATCCTGCCGTGTTCGAGAGGGTTGAAGGCAATTACTACTGGTTCAACAAGAACGGAGGATATGTCGGTAACAGAACGGATGCGTACAACAGCCATCTGTCGAAATACAGGACTCTCGTCTATGCGAAACTCAGGCACAAGGCTTCAGGGAAGACTTTCAATCTCATAGTCACCCATATGCCGAATTACAACGATGAGAATTCCGATGGAGCCCTCGCCGACGGAGTTGCCCACAGCTATGCAGCAACCGCCATAAATAAGTTTATGGAAGACAAGGACGCTTCCGGAAACTGGCTTCTCTGTGGCGATATGAATGCATACAATGGCACAAAGGGTAATCCGGGCAAGAACAATACAGGTTACAATACACTTCTCACCAAGTGGACGGATTCCTATGAGGATATGCTTGAGGACGGCACCCTGAGCGACTTCTACAAGAAATATTGCGGCACCCAGAGCGGAACGAATTACTACTATGGAGTCCTTCAATACACGAAGGATCACCCTGAACGCCGTATCGACCACGTTATGTACCGGGGAGCCTTCAAGGCGGAGGCTTACAAGACCATACGTCTGACATATAATTATGACGATGGAACCGTTCATTCTGAAAATGAAAGCAATGACTGGTGTCCTTCGGACCATCTCCCCGTTGTCGTGAAACTCATCCTCAACTAAACCTGCAGCATTATGAAAAAGAATCTGTTTGTTTTCGCTGCAGCATTTGCAGCAATACTTTCTTCCTGCGCGAAACAGGAACTTGTGAATCCCGCCGAAGACCAGACGGAGTTCAATGTCTTCATTGAGGAAGATGCAAAGACCGCTCTCGGGAACAAGAATGGCAGTACATACCCTCTCACCTGGAGCGCAGGTGACAAGATTTGCGTGAACGGTGTGCTTTCAGATGAACTTTCAAGCGGAAGCGGCACCAAAAACGCTTCCTTCAAGGTCAGCGGTCTCGGTACGGCCACATCGTACAACGTGACCTATCCCGGCAAACTCGGCTCCGACAACGTGGCCGCCTTCCCGACATCAGTCAACACGTCTGCTCCGGTACTTCCTATGTATGCGACAGCGAATTCAAGGTCTTTCACTATGAATCACCTTGCAGCCGTACTCAAGCTGTCCTTTACGTCAGCCACGTCTTTGAAGATCAATTCCATCGAGCTTGCGACTCCCGGCGGTGAAGCGCTCGGCGGCGAAATGACCATAGGCAAGACAGGAACCGCTCTCAACGGCTCCCTCAGCGGCGGCCAGAGCACTCTCAGCGTGGATTGCGGTAGCGGCATCAGCCTCTCCTCCACTGCAACATCCGTGATGATTCCCGTCCCTGCGGGGACCTACAGTAAGGGTATCAAGATCACCCTCACCGACAGCGATATGGGAAGTATGGTGATTGTCGTATTGAATAACGGTGGCACTGCCGCCGCAGGCAAAGTCCTCGAATTCAATACCGTGGCCTATGTCTCTGACGTTTCCAGCGAGGACCTGTATCTGATCTATGACACCGCTACCCTCCAGAGTTTCGTCTCGGCAGTCAACGGAGGCTCTCTGGACGCACAGAGCAAGGGCGCCAAGGTGACGGCTGATTTTACCGTTTCGTCATCGGCCGCGGAATCGCTTGCCGAAGTCGCGGAATACTACGGCGTGTTCGACGGCAACAACAAGACCATCACCGGTCTCGAGAAGCCTTTGTTCAACACTCTCTACGGCCAGATTAAGAATCTTACGCTCAATTCTACCGTTTCTATCAGCAATGATGAGACCTATGGTACAGGAATGTTTGCACGCCTTATCACTACGTCTTCCCTTGTGGATGAACCGGGTGCGCTCTACAGCTGTACTGCAAAGGGTTCCCTTACCTGGGAACCGGCAGACAATAATGATCACGCCGTAGGCGGCCTTGCAGGCCGTGTCGAAGGTGGAATCATCTCCGGCTGTACCAATGAGGCCACGGTTTCCGTGACAGGCTCCACTGATGGACAGGTAATGCTTGGAGGCGTTATGGGCCGCGGACTCAAGGACAGTTTCTACAGCCAGGGATCCGACGTCTCGAACTGTGAGAACAAAGGTATGGTCAATTTCAACGGAAGCGCCAGGAACGCTTACATCGGTGGAGTTGTCGGCTATGACGTAGAAGGAGTCTGCTCCACTTCATCTTCACTGAATACAGGTACTGTCCAGGTAGGCGTGGACGGCTATGCCAACCCTATCAACCTTGGTGGAGTGGTAGGCCTTTCCGCAGGTGCGCTTGACGACCTGAGCAACAGCGGCACGGTCCAGACCCTCTGGGCCGGAGGCACCGGTCCTCACTGCTATATCGGCGGTGTCGCAGGACGAGTCAGCACCACCAGCAAGACCCTCACCAACCTCAAGCATCTTGACGGTGGTCAGGTCATCGTAGGCGGTAAGGGATATGCAATGGAAATAGGCGGTGTCATCGGATGGGCGAGAGCCTGCAAGGCCCAGGGATGGCAGTGCGCAGGTGACGTAACCCTCGATGGAGGTGCGTACACCGTGTTCGTCGGCGGCCTTGTCGGTCTCGTGGGCAATAGAAAAGCCGCAAAGACCGAGCAGAGTGATGGCAGCAAGCATCTTACTTTCACGGACTGCACGGTCGAGTCCAGCGCTGATATAACCACCACCGCTGACGCTTACATAATAAACAGCACTACTGCCAACGACAACTGTCTTGCCGTGGGCGGAATGTTCGGCCGTATCGACGAGGGCATTACCGTAGGCGGGACTTCTTCTTCCGCTGCGAAAGTCACCATCGTTCCGGTATCTATGACGTCAGGCAGTGCGCATCCTTATTGCATCGGCGGTATTGCAGGTCTGATCACTGTGCTGGGCAATGCTGCTACGACCAAGGGCGTCGAGTTCAGCGGTGTCCAGCATACTGGTATAGTGACGGTGTCCAATGGAGCGAATGCCATTTATTCCAACCTGAACGTAGGTGGAATCGTCGGAAGGATCAACAATGCCTTCAAGGCCGGAGCACCCGTCGTTCTCACGGATTGCGTGAACAAGGGAACTGTCACCAATAACGCTTCCACGAGCAGCGACAAGAGTCTTTATGTCGCCGGCGTTGCTGGAAAGGTTGAAACTACGGCAAGTATGTCAGCCACCAGTTTCATCCGCTGTATCAACGGTGACAGCGGCAATTCCGCTCTCGGCATAGTGACCAACAACGGAGATGCCGGTGGCGGTGACCTCGTGGTCGGCGGTATCAGCGGAATGAGCGGCGGCGTTGACGGGCTTCCCGTAACGTACAAGGGCTGCATCAACTACGGTTCTGTCACAAACAGCGGCGTTGCCACCTGGCTCCC
>JAKSKA010000069.1 GCA_024401915.1 Bacteroidales bacterium | reverse complement strand
TCTCCACCTTCACGCTCAGGAATTCGCCCCATCTGCGTGCGTGGGAAAGGATGGCGCCGGGGTCCATCGTGTGGACGTGGACCTTCACTATCGAGCCGTCACGGAAACATACCACGGACTCCCCGACGGAGTCGAGCCAGTCGCGAATTTCGGAAATATCGCAGTTCTCCGCATCGCCCACCTTGGCATTCTGGAGGCGCAGCAGGAACTCGGTGCAGTAGCCGAAACGGAGCTCGTCATCAGCACCGAAAGCATCTATATTCAAAGACTTGGCGGCATTCTCCTGAACCTGAGTTTCAGATTCGGTGACACGTCCCTCAAGAGCATCCTTCATACCGGAAGCGATGACCAGGAACCCGGCCCCTCCGCTATCCACGACCCCGGCCTCCGCAAGAACCGGAAGCAGGTCGGGAGTCCTGTCGAGGGAAGCCCTCATCTCGTCAAGGAATGCGGAGAACCAGGCTGAGATATCGCACGCCCCGGACTTCCGGGCCTGCTCCACACCTTCGCGGAAAACCGTCAGGATGGTGCCTTCGACAGGCTGGCCGACGGCCGCATAGGCCTCCTTCACCCCACTTTCCATCGCCCGGGAGAGCCCCTCGGCATCAACGTTCTCCGCATCGCCGAAGCCCTTTGCGACACCGGCGAAGATACGGGATAGGATGACTCCGGAATTGCCTCTGGCGCCGAGCAGCATTCCGCGTCCCGCGGCTGTCGCGACCGCGCCGAGAGAACCTTCCGTGTCCGCAGCTGCCGAGCAGCCGGAACTGATGGTCAAATACATATTGTCTCCGGTATCGCCGTCAGGAATCGGGAAAACATTCAGGTCATTGATAGTCTTCCTGGACGCATAGAGCGAAGCCGAACCGGCCTCAAGCATCTTTTTCCACAGCGAACCGTCTATAGCGTCAATTCTCATAAAAAACGAATATCCAAATCAATGCAAGTTAGCAAAAAATGATTAATTTCGCAACTATGGAAAGGAAACTTCTGGTCTGCCGCCACGCCGGGCACGACGCCCTGAAAAACCTCGCCGGAGAGAAGTGGCTGATGGACAAGCTCGAAGAGGGCTGCGACATACTCTACCTCTGGCAGAACGACAACTGCGTGGTGATCGGAAGGAACCAGAACGTGTGGAGCGAGGTGAACGTCGGCGCGGCGATGGAGCACGGCACGTCCATCGTAAGGAGACTCTCCGGGGGCGGGGCCGTCTATCACGACCTCGGCAACCTGAACTTCACCTTCATTACACAGCTGGAACACTTTGATATACAGTCGCAGACGGAAATGGTTCTGGAGGCCGTGCGAAGTCTTGGAATCGAAGCGGAGATGAACGGCCGCAATGACCTGTGCACGCTCGGGCGCAAGTTCTCCGGCCACTCCTACCATATCGAAGGGGACCGCGCCTTCCACAACGGAACGATCCTGCTGGACGCAGACGCCGGCATAATGGCAGAAGTGCTCAATCCCGAACGCTCGAAACTCCTGTCCAAGGGCGTGGAATCCGTCAGGAGCAGGACGGTGAACCTCTGCGGACTCGTGCCGGGCCTCAACCCCGAAACAGTCTCCGATGCGCTGGAGGAAGCCTTCAAGTCACACTATGCAAGTTTCGGATATACAGCAATAAAGGAAGACGGGCATTATTCCGGACTGCTGGCCCGTTTCAGCAGCCGCGAATGGATATACAACAAGCGCCGCGACGCCGGGACGGCAATAAGGGCCCGCTTTCCCTGGGGCGGAGTGGAGATATATCCGGAGTGGACGGATGACGTCATCTCCGACTGCGCCGTGTACACGGACGCGCTCGACCACGACGCTGCGCTGAAGGCAAGGGCCGCCCTCATAGGACGCAGACGGGACGAAATCGGGAACCTCGACGAGGATAAAATCCTCGGAGGGCTGTTCCACGCTTGATTATTTCGTCTATAATCTTTATATTTGTTCGATATTAAAGAATTGTGATATGCACATCAAATTCGAACCTATCGCTTCAAAGTGCGGGGAAATCGTTGAGACGCTTATGTCCTCCCCCGATATTCC
Source organism: Bacteroidales bacterium (assembly GCA_024401915.1). The sequence continues at coordinate 5,321 of JAKSKA010000069.1, read as the reverse complement.
CTCCGATGAATCGCTGAACTTCAAGATACGTCTCTCCATCGAGGAAGCCGTAGAGAACATCGTACGCTATGCCTACGAGCGTGGCGACGGCTGGATCGAGGCCTCGACCAACAATGACGGAAAGATGCTTGAAATCGTCCTGAAGGATGCAGGGAAACCCTTCGACCCGCTCGACAGGCCCGACCCGGACCTTACCCTGTCGGTCGAGGAACGCCAGATAGGAGGCCTCGGCATCTATCTTTGCAAACAGCTTATGGATAGCATCAGCTACAGCTACAAGGACGGCTGCAACATCCTGACAATGACAAAGAATGTCTGATTCCAAGATGAAGGATATCAGCGAATACGGACTGGATCTCCGCTGCTCGATGATACTCGAGGAGTACAGGGAATACCTCCCCACGTTCGAAAGGATGAAGGAGGTAGTCCTGGACATCATACGCAAGAGTCTGGAAAGCAACGGGGTCATAGTTACGGCTTGCGAAGCCAGGATCAAAAAGGAGGAAAGCCTTGCCGGGAAGCTTGAGCTGAAAGGTAGCAAATACCTGAGCATAACCGACATAACCGACGTGCTCGGCGCCCGCGTGATCACGTTCTACAACGACGACGTGGACAAGATAGCCGCCCTGGCCGAGAATCTCTTCGAGATAGACTGGGACAATTCGGTGGACAAGCGCCGCACCCACTCCATAGAGAGTTTCGGCTATATGTCGCTCCACTACATCTGCCGCATCCCGAAGACTCTGTTCTACGACCCGGAGTTCCCTGCCATAAACGACATACGCTTCGAGTTGCAGATGAGGACGGCGCTCCAGCACGTCTGGGCGAACATGAACCACGACACCGGCTACAAGTCCGGTCTCGAAGTGCCCGTCGAATACCTGCGCAACCTCAACCGTCTCGCAGGGATGCTCGAACTGGCTGACGACGAGTTCAGCCGCACCAGGCGCCTTATCAACGACTATCGCCGCAGGGTTCAGTCGCTCGTGGCGGACGGCCGTTTCGACGAGGTGGCTCTCAACGGAGACACGTTCAAGAGCTATATGGAGCTGAGGCCGTTCGAAAAGGTGAACTCGAGGATAGCGGCGATCAACCAGGCCGAGATCCACGAGACCCCATTCTCGAACTACCTCAACGTCTTCAAGTCACTGGGATTCCAGACACTCGGTGACCTCGAGGACCTGAAGAAGAATTACGGAGAGGACGCCTACAAGTTCGCCGTCCACCAGATAGGAGGAACCGATCTTGACATCATCTCTTCGACCCTTGCGCTGCAGGACCTCTGCATCGTATTCATACTTGAGAACGACCTGGGGAAGAAGGGTCTTGTAGACTTTTTCAACGCACTCGGAGGCACGGCGGACTACAACAGAGACCGTGCGGAGCGCGTGCTGAAACAGGCGGAACAGATGTCATTTATGAAGAAGAAGGAGAAAAGATAATGGGCAACAGATATCTCGATACCGCACTTGTGGACAAGGCGATAATCTTCGCCACCAGGGCTCACGCCAACACCGAGAGGCGCAGCAAGGGCTATCCGTACGTCATCCACGCGATGGAGGCGATGTCTATCGTGGCGACAATGACACCGGACCCCGAACTTCTCGCGGCATCGGTGCTCCACGACACCGTGGAGGACACGGAAGTGACGATCGAGGACATACGGCACGAGTTCGGAGACCGCGTGGCGAAGCTGGTGGAGATGGAGAGCGACAAGAACGTGGAGGGCGTGAGCGAGGAAGCAAGCTGGCACAGCCGCAAGCAGGCGGCCATCGACAGGCTGGCGGCAGCGTCAAAGGACGCCAAGATGGTGGCGCTGGGAGACAAGCTGTCCAATATGAGAGCGATATCGCGCGACTGGGACGTAAGCGGAGACGAACTTTGGAAGATTTTCCACACGAAGGACAAAAGCGAACACGAGTGGCATTACCGGGGACTTGCCGAAAGTCTCAAGGAGCTCTCCGGGACTTTCGCATACAATGAATTCATATCACTCATCGATCACGTATTCCCAAAGAATAACAATTAAAAAACAATAATATGGATGTATTAATCACGAAAGACGGGCTCAAGACCCTTGTCACCCTGAGCGGCAGACTTGATACCACCAATGCGGATGCATTCCAGAAGGATATCGCTTGTCTTATGGAAGGCGAGAATCCGGACATCGAGCTTGACTGCACGAATATGGACTACACCTCAAGCCAGGGTCTCAGAATGTTCCTCCTTCTCCAGAAGAGCGTCACGACGAGAGGCGGCCAGCTGGTAATGAAGAATATGAAGCCTCAAGTGAAGGAAGTCTTCGACATCACAGGCTTCTCGAATATCATCAAGATCATATAGTATCAGTCCTGCGGTTCCAGAACAGGGAGGTTATGTCCTTCCTGTGATGGTACAGGCGCTGATTCGTAGTAACACTGTTCAAGGGACCGTACTGCTCGATGTACGGTCCCGTTTTTATATAGTCGAAGACTTCGTACAGCTCATCCTCGACCTCGGCGCGGCCGCTGTAGAGGGCGGTCTCCAGGGATGGATGGCGCTCACGGATATGGGCCGCAAGCGACAGGAGTGCCTCCCGGTCGTTCCCCTCCCCGAGGAAAAGGAAGCAGTTGACCCCGAAATTATCCCCGACAAGGGAATCTATCAGCTCCGGCGTCAGTTCATCGCCCACATCGGTCCTGAGGAACGGCGAGTGGCAGCCGACGCAAGAACCCTGGCAGTTGGATATCTCCACTGCCAGGGTCACTTTTCCGGGTATCTCCTCAAGGACGACATTCGTCATCCCGGGAACATATTTTATCATTACTTCTCCTTGGGGGAATAGAAACGCTTCGACGCCTCGACCTGACGGGGCTCGGCAAACGACGACACCCTCTTGAGATAACCTATCACGCGGGTCAGGTAATCCAGATTCGTGCTTCCGCACTTGGGGCATTTCTCCAGCGTATCCTTGCTGATGAATCCGCAGTCGTTGCAGACCGTATTGCGGCAGTTGAAGGTGAAATAATTGGTACCGTAGTGGGCGGCGGTATTGAGCAGCTGGCGGTACTGGTCCTTCGTAAGATGCTCTGCGATATTCATATGGAGGGCGGAGCCACCGTCAAGATACTTGACGAAGTCCTCTCCGTGGAGCTTGAACTTATCTATCATCGAGAGGGAATCGTCCTCGGGATTGTAGAAGTAGGAGCTGTAGAGATTATGCTTGTCTGAAACGAAGTAGCCGTCCTTCTTGTCCCACTTGTAGTTCTTCGCGGCGAGATTCTCGGCCGGGACGAACTCCGTATTGAACATTGCATCGGGCGTCTTGTCCTTCCTGTTCGCGATATTGATGGTCTCCAGGACGGTGTTCACGAAATCTCCGTATTCCGGATTGGGGCTGATCGAGAGTCCGAGGAACTCGGCTGCCTCGGTAAGTCCGTTGACACCGATGGTGAGGTACTGGCGCTTCATATCGATGAACCCGGCCTTGTAAACGTCGAGCATATCGGCCTTGAGGAAGTCCTTGATGATCTCGTTGAATGCGATCTGGTACTTGTGGACCCTCTCGGTCATCTCACGTATATCCTTGTCGATGAAATTGGTATAGAGGTCCTCCTTGTCATAGAAATCGACCTTGGGGTCGAGTTTGGCGCCGGCCTCGATGTTGACTCCCCTGCGCTCGCGGAAATAGCGGCGGACGCTGTCCTGGATGAGGCGGTTCAGGTTGATCGTCATCACGGATTTCGAACCCGTGGACACTGAAGCCGTACCCATCGAGTACTGGTGGGTGGTGTGGTTATGCTCTGCATCCTCCATATCCTTCAGGCTGTTGCGCAGACGGCAGCAGCTGGACAGGGAATCGGGGCTGTTAGAGATATAGCAGAAGAAGCTGTGGCCCTTCGCCCACATCTCGGACGTGAAATCGGCATACTGGGGATCTGCGTAATCGTCACCGCCATTGGTGAGGAGCGCCATCGTCTCTACGGGGAAGGTAAGGATATAATGGGTCCTTTCCTCGTTGAACCAGTTCATGAAGTGGCGCTGGAGCCAGTCGAGCGTCTCCCACTTCGGAGCGCTGCCGTCAGGGAAACGGAAGTCGCCGAACACGCCCTCGAAATAGGGCTTGTCGAAATAGCTGATGTTCCAGAACACGGTCTGGTAGCCGCGATTGCCGGCAGGCATATTCATAGAGTGCACGACCTGCTGGAAATAGTTGTCGATCACCTTGCTGAGCGTACGCTGCTTAACGTTGAGCTCGACGACGTCTTCGAGATGGTAGATGTAGTCGTCGCCGTAATCCTTGCGGATGAAGTAGTCGAAATACATCAGGAACTCAGGCGTAGCGACTGCTCCCATAAACTGGGACGAGACCGAATAGACGAGGTTGATGAACTCGCCGCAGAAGCTCTTGAGGTCCGTGGGGGCCACGGAGACGCCGCCGAGGTCCTTGAGACCGCTGACGAGGAACGGATACATCGTGATGGCAACGCAGTAGGGGTAGCCGGGGGTGCCGCTCTCGTCGTGCTTGTAGAGGACGTGGCTGTTCAGGTCCTTGAGATACTGGTCCGCAAGATGGCGTCCGTAAAGGGACTTGATCTTGTCGACCATAATGTAACGGTTCTGCTTGATGTTGTTCTCCTTGTACAGTTCGTTGCCGAGGGTCACTATGTTCTTGCGGGTGACATTGGCGTTGGCGTCGAACTTGGAGCCCGTAGCGGCATTCGATGCGGCGATATAGTCCTTGATGAAGTCCCTCTTCTTGCGGAGGTCGAGGTCGGCGTCGAACTTGTCGATATAGGCGTGGGCCACCTTCTTGTTGATGCCCATCAGCGCCTCCTCCACCTGACGGCGGATCTCCTGGCTGGTTATACCTTCATATATATAAAGGTTGTTGATTATCGACACGACTATCGCGTCATCACAGTACTCCCCCGCCGTCTTGTAGGCCAGATGTATTCCGCGGGCCAGTTTCGCCTTATCGTATTCTTCTAAAGAACCGTTAGTTTTACGTACGTCCATATATGCTTGGTTTCAGTTTCTATGTCTTACAAATTTAGACAGATTGCCACGCAAAATGCATCGCAATCTTCCAAAGTTATCCACAAGATTATCAACAACAGCCCAGACGCGGCTGTATGGCATATTTGATATCTTTTGTTAAATTTGCAAAACTGAATACAAATTTAATAAAATATGTTCGATTCCGAAAAGGGGCTTTATGTAGCCCACGGGGCAGACGGCCCCATAAGCATATGCGGTAGGATGGCCAACCGCCATGGGCTCATAGCAGGTGCGACAGGAACAGGCAAGACCGTTTCCCTCCAGGTTCTGGCCGAGACTTT
>JAKSKA010000068.1 GCA_024401915.1 Bacteroidales bacterium | reverse complement strand
GCTCAGGCAAACCGCGTCCGACGCCGGCTGGCTGGGCAACGCGCGCCCCAGGTATACGGGTGCGCCCGAAACCGCCTCACGGCATTCGACCACCGTGCAGTTCTCGAACGTCAGGGCAAACGCTTCCTTCGGCTTTGTCTGCACGCTGATGCCGTCCTCCAGGGATTCCTCGAACGAGCAGTGGCGGAAAGTCACGTCGCCGCGGACAAAATCGGCCGCGCGCCGCCAGGCGCCCGACACAGCCGCCCCGTTCCGGTTGCCGAGCTCTGGTGCGAGAACCACTCCAAGTCGTCCACAGCGACGGACTCCAGCTACCCTCTCGCCAGCTCCAACGCCTACTGCGCCCTGGTGGTAACCAGCAGCGGCATCGGAGACCGCGGAATAGCGTCCAAGGACAACAACGACATCCTGCCCAAGGCTCTCTACCTGACCCACGAGATAAAGGGCTGGTACAAGTGGGAGGACAACAAGGTGGTCGGCTACAACGGACTCGTAATCAAGACCTCCACCAAGGACCTGAAGGGCACGAAGATGCATCTCTCATACGCCTACAGCGTCGGCACCATCAGCGCCACCACGTCCCAGAACTTCCCCGCGCACTGGTGCGTGGAGTATTCCATAGACGGTGGCACGAACTGGACCATCTGTCCAGACACTGCTACCGGCAAGGAGTTCACCCATCTCCACACCCTCCCCTGGTACGACACCAACATCGCCGGAGTCAAGTACTTCACTTCCTCCAGCTGCGGTCTCGGCGCCACGGAGCACCTCTCGCTGATCCCGGATGACGTGTTCGGTCAGGAAAGCGTCCTCTTCCGCATACGCCCCTACGATGACGTGATGGCGGTATTCCCCATCGTCTGGAACGGTGAGGTCGAGAACGCCCATATCCAGTCCAACACCTCTGCAAACACCTATATCACTGTCGAATACATAGAAGTCAAGTGTATAGCGCAATGAGAAAAACCCTGGCGACACTTCTGCTTACGCTCCTCTGCACCGTCGCCGGTGCCTGGGGCGGGACCGAGCACAGGCTGATGGCATATATGGCACAAGGCCATCTTACGAAGAACACCCAGGCCTTCCTCGACCGCTATCTCGATATGCCTATTATGGAATACGCCACCTGGATGGACCGCTATCGCGATTCACCGGGCTACAAGGAGACTACCAGATGGCATATGGTCAGCGTCGACGCCGACGGCAATTTCGAGCCGGACGGCCTTGGCAAAGCCATTCCCAAACTCACCAAGGCCCTGGACATACTCCGCAACTGGAGGGAGTACAACGACTCTACCGTCTATATCAACATAGTATATGTCATCCACCTCGTCCCCGAGATCCATTGTCCCGCCCACTACTATCTGGGCAAGCTGGGAGATGCAAAGGAATTGAGGAGAAGGGGCTGGCAGCCCATACACATCAAGGGCAAGGAAGTGAAGTACCACGGTTTCTGGGACGGCATCATAACAAGGCTCTATCCCGGCATCACCCCGGATCAGTTCGTCGAACTCTTCGACAACTGGACTCCGGAGAAGCAGAAGGAGGTCAGCGACGGCACCCCTGCAGACTGGGGCCGCGACAACATCACGCGCATAAGCCAGATCTATGACTGGTGCCAGTACGGGGACACGGTTCCGGACGATTTCGCGGAGCAGCACAGATGGCTTCCCGAAATCCAGGTGCGCCTCGGCGCATACCGTCTTGCAAGGACGCTCAATGACCTGTTTGACAAGGAGGTGACGAAATGAGAAAGCACATATTGATATTTGCCGGGCTTCTGGCGTCGGCCCTGCTCGGCGCGACTGATTTCAAGAGTCTCCGTACCAAAAGCCAGACCCTGCCGGAAGGCACGGTGATAGAAGGCATAGTCGTCAGCGACTGGCACAGCGAGAACACCGAGCTCAACCCCAACCTCGAATGGGACAGGGTTGACATCTCCTTATCCCACAAGACCGCCTACATCGAATCGGTGGACGGGCAGTACGGGCTCAGGCTCGTGTTCGACGCCCAGTATTTCAACCGTCTCGAACGCGGCAGCCTGGTCTCCATAGACCTCTCCGGCTGCACCCTCACGGCAGAGAAGAATCCCGAGCGCTATACCGTATCTGGCATACTCGGCGGCAAGGTCACGCTCAAGAAGGCATCGGTTCCCATTCCCGTGAAGGAGAGGACCATAGCGGAGCTCAAGGATGAGGACATCTACACCCAGGTACGCCTCGGCGGCGTGGAGTTCCTCTCGAAGCAGGGCTCTTTCTCCAACATATATGAGAAATGCACCACCGAGACCCCGATCAACCGCACCCTCGTGGATATCCATTACCACGCGGCGGACGGCTGGGCACAGCTTCTCGAAGACGGCAACGGTGACAACATCTACCTCCAGGTCAATTCCAAGTGCCAGTGGCGCCGCAACAACATCGGCGTGCCCAAGGGCATAGGCTGCGTCAATGCAGTGGTGGTGACAGGCGACAACCGCCGCTATGGCGGAAGCTTCGGCAGCTACTCGCTCCGTCCGATGGTCCGCGAGGACATCGACATCCCGATGGAGCCTGCGTCGTCCTTCTCCCCCATCGTCTCCTGGCGCTGGGACCGCAACTATGACGGCAAGCTCCATTTCCGCGATGCCGGCGAAATGAGATGGATGGGTGCAACGAAGGAAAAGGCAGTGTGCGGCGACGTGCTCCTCCCCGAGAGCGGCAACGGCACGCTCACGCTGACGAACAACTGCGGGATGAAGCTCTGCAACGAGTATGACGGCCGCCATTGTACCGACGCGAACGGCATCGGCGCAAGGAAGCAGGCGGCGCTGTTGATAGAGGGCAAATGCAGCGAATGGATACGCGGAAACGGGAACGGCGCCCTCCTCATCGAAACCAGCACCAAGGGCGTCAGCGGCAAGGGACTGGTATTCAACTTCTCGCTGCTCGGCGGCAAGGGCACGTTCACCTCGGCCTGCGACCTGCCCTCGTTCTGGACGGTGGAGTGGTCCACCGACGGCTCCAAGTTCCAGCCTACAGGCTTCAAGACCAGGATACGCCCGCTCGCCTGGGAAGGCACCGACAACGGCAAGTCAGGCTACGCTCCCACGTCCTACGACTGCGCGATGGGCTTCAGCGAATACAGCATCAAGCTGCCCGCAAGCCTGCTCGGAGCGGAGAAGCTCTACATACGCATCATCCCTGTCGGCGATTCGGTCACGGAAGTCTCCACTGACGCCGTGGACGACATCAACTCCATCAAGAGGGGCGGCAACGCCGGCGAGACCGCCGTCAAATTCGGTATGATTGAACTCAAAGCTTATTAGGATATGAAAAAGACCATACTCATTGCAAGTTTGATCCTCTCCTGCGCTGCTGCAAGCGCGAACGGCATAGCCGGGCTGAAGGCCCTCTGCCCCGCAGGCTCATCGATAGTCATATCCTCCCCCACCATAGTCAGCGGCGTGGTTGTCAGCGACTGCCATAGCGACAATATGGCACTGAACCCCAACATCAGCTACGCCAAGGTGGACCTTACTGAAAACAACCGCACCGCCTACCTCCAGGAGGCTGACGGCAGCATAGGTATGAAACTGGTGTTCGACGAACAGGGCGACAACGACCTCTGCCGCTTCGACAGGGTCACCTTCGACCTCAAGGGCTGCACACTGAAGCACGAAGCCAACCCCGACCGCATAGTCGTGACCGGCGTGTGCAACGGCAACGTGACGGAATACGCGCACGGCACGGCGGAAGGCGTCGCGGTACGCGAGAAATATGTCAACGAACTGACGGACAACGACATCTACACCTTCGTGACGCTCAAGGACCTGGAGCTCATCTTCAAGGACGGCTCCTATACCGACATCTACGAGGGCTATGCCCAGCCGACCAAGGGCTACACCTACGAAGGCTATTATCCCAACTGCCGTATGGACGCGTCGGCGGCGCTGCTGCGCGACACCAATGGAAGCACCAGCTACCTGCTCGTCAACACGAAGTGCACCTGGCGCCGCAACGGCCGCCAGCTCCCCCAGGGCATCGGTCCGGTCAGCGGAATCATCGACTACTGCCCTATGCGCCGCTACGGCGGCAATATGGGACGTTACTCCATACGCCCCCTGGATGAGAGCGGGATAGCGATAAGCAAGAAGAAAAACAGCCCCTGGAAAACGCTTACCGGGTGGGAGCTCGACGGTTCCAACGGACAGTCCCTGGAATTCGAGACCCTCGGCGTCCAGACAGGAGTGTTCAAGGACGGAAAGAAGGGCGACAGGGTCGTCAGCGACTGCGGGCAGACCCAGGGCTTCTTCTGGACCGACAGCGACGCCTGCATCCATATAGACAATGACCTGAACAGCACCGACGTTGGCGGAAGAGGCGTCAAGATCAACGGCGTGATTATGTTCAAAGGCGCCTCCAAGGGCTGGTTCAAGTTCGACGAGAACGGCAAGCCCGTCGAAATCAAGTCATTCTTCATCGAATTCGATGCGAAGAAGGCGAAGGGCAGTTCGATGCTCTTCAGCTTCTCCTGGCTCGTAGGCCTGCCCAAGATTGCCTACGACTACAATTATCCCGGGGAATGGAAGGTGCAGATGACCCTTGACGAAGGAAGGACCTGGACCACCCTCAAGGAGACGGCAACGGGCTCGGAGACCATAATGCTGCGCTCTCATCCCTGGTGGGACGACAAGATCGGCGGCAGCAAGAAATACACTGGATACGACTGCGGTCTCGGAATGCAGCAGCGCAGCTTCACCATCCCGGCTGAGGCGATGGGACGCAGCAACGTGATCCTGAGGCTCTGCCCCGCAAGCACGAAGCTCTCCGCAATACGCTCGAGGCCGGCGAAAAACGTGATGGACCCGGCCGGGGAACCGTCACCGAAAATGAAGAACAACTGCTGGATACGTTTTGGAAAAGTGTTGATAGAATATAAATAGATATGAAGAAATTACTCTCAACTGTCGTTCTGCTGCTGGCTGGGCTCTGCGCCCTCGCCTTCGACTGGCAGCCCAAGTCCAACGAAGCCCTGTTCCGTGATATGATCGAATTCACGAACAAGTTCATCGAGGATGCAAAAGGGACCAAGGCTGAAAAGATGCTGGTCAATTTCCTCCAGAAAGAGGAGGGCCGCTTCGAAAGCGACCCGTACGGCTGGGTTGCAGCCACGTACAAGATGGTCGCCAAGCTCGAGGGCCTCTACCCTCCTATGGTGGATGACGGCTCTCAGGAAGCGATGATCCGCCGCGACATACTCCGGCTCGTGGACTATCCCATCCACGTCAACGCAACGGCGAAAGCCGCCGACAACGCACAGGAGCAGCAGGCCTGGCTCATAGGGCGTGACAGCTATCGTGCGATGGCGCGCAAGAAGGCTCTCAAGTGGCTTGGCCAGAAGCCCCCGAAACCGGGAGAACTTGCAATCGTCAAGGTCTATAATATGGGCTTCATCTTCCGCACGTCGGAAAGATGTTTCGCCATCGACCTCTGTTTCCACGGTAACAGGGCAGAAGCCCTCAAGTTCGCGGACAAGATCGACGTGATGTTCCTCACCCACCCTCACGGAGACCACTACACGAAGGTGTTCGTGGATGCGATGATGGACAAGGGCAAGACGCTTTTCCTTCCCAAGGACGTGGTCAAGGACAAGAGCGGGGATGGCAAGATAATCAGCTGGGACGACGTCACCGAGCCTCTGGACGTGTGCGGAATCAAGGTGCGCACCTTCGCCGGCAACCAGAACAGGAAGGATCCCGCCTCGATGCCCAACAATGTCTATCACCTCAGCTTCGACGGCTGGACGGTAGAGCACTCGGGCGACAACTCCGACAAGGAGCGCGAGGCAAGGCTCTGCGAGCTGCCCGTGCCCGACGTCGCCATCGCAGCGTCCTGGAACAAGATAAAGATAACGATGGACGCGATAAAGAAATGCGCGGACTATGACAAATCCAAGGTGGTCTTCATCCCTTCCCACGAGAACGAGTTCGGCCACAGGGTGCAGCAGAGGGAATCCTATTGGGAGGATTTCAACCGCAAGGACCGCTATGCCGACAGTGAATACGACTACCTGAGGTTCGAGCTGATGGATATAGGTGAATCGATACTTATCCGCAAATGAACATCTTCAGGAAAACTGCCGGGTTCGTCTATTTCACGGTCCTCAGCATAGGGTGTCTCAAATACCCTGAAAAGATCTTTTCCGTCAGGATCGGGGACCTGGACCTGGTGTACGCGGTCCGCGGGCCGGAAGACGGCAAGCCCATCGTGCTTGTCCACGGCAACGGCGGCTCCCACAAGAGTCTTGCAACTCAGGCGAAGCAGCTTGCGCGCAAGGGCTACAGGGTTTACAGCCCGGATTCGCGCGGGCAGGGTGCCAATCCCCCGCTCGAGGAATACCACTATGCCGATATGATGGAGGACACGTATCAGTTCATCCGCAAGATGGGACTGGAGAAGCCCGACCTGTACGGCTGGAGCGACGGCGGCATAATCGCGCTTATGCTGGAGATCGCCCATCCCGGCACCTGTGCCACGATAAGCCTCAGCGGAGCCAACCTCTACCCCGACTGCGGCCCCGGCTTCGAGGAGTTCAAGACCTGGATACTCGAGCAGGGCACGCCGCTGGCGATGATGATGCTCCACGAGCCCGACATCAAGCCCGAAGAGCTGAAAGCGATAAGTTGTCCCGCGCTCGTGACGGCCGGCAGCGAAGACCTCATCTCCGTCGAGCACACCAAGCTCATTGCAGACAACATCCCCGACTCCGAACTGGTAATCATCCCCGGAGCCACCCACAGCAGCTATATAAAGAAGAATCCCCGTATGGGCCGACTGCTCCTGGACTTCCTCGAAAGGAGGCACTAGGAGAGGACTTCGAGCAGCCAGGAGTTTCGTAAACCGAATCCCGTACACCGGCACCTATCCCATTAGCAAATTATTTTGCTAATTTTGTATCGGAATGCCAAATGTTACGCGAATCATATTTCTGAAAGACCGGTTGCGGGACGATGTTGCAAAATTCTGGTCCGCTGCAAAAGCCAGGAAGTACGCTGTCGTGTTCGCCAATGGCGATGGTAAACGCTTGTATTACAAGCAGGACAGCGTTGATGTCCTAGATACCGTAAGGAATCTTGAACCGCCTTTTCGGGTTTCGAGGGTCAACGATAGTGCTGTCTTTCATAAAATTCTTGGCATCAGGGAATTTTCAGGAAAAAAACATAAAGCATACCGCGTACTCTTTGAAAACGGATCCGCGAAGAACTATCCTTTTGATTACTTGTCTGTTGAGGAGCATATTGATGATTCACGCTCCCTTAATACCCTTGATTATTTGCGGGAAATTGCACAGTATAGTTGTATCCCTATAGATGAAGAAAAGAGTATC
>JAKSKA010000067.1 GCA_024401915.1 Bacteroidales bacterium | reverse complement strand
GTCGTAAAGCGAGAGCACTATCTTGCTGGAAGAGAAGATGGGGTCGTCCCTGTAAGCTTTCTTGAGATAAACGGGAAGGATGTGGGATATCCATCCCTGGCAATGGATGATGTCGGGCGCCCAGCGGAGCTTCTTCACCGTCTCGAGCACTCCGCGGGCGAAGAAGATCGCCCTCTCGTCATTGTCCGGACAGGGCTTTCCGTTCGCGTCGCCATAGACGGCCTTCCTGCGGAAATAGTCTTCGATGTCGATGAAGTACACCTGAATCCTGGCCGAGGACACGGACGCCGCCTTGATGATGAGCGGCCTGTCGATGCCGGAGATGATGATGTTCATTCCGGACAGCCTGATGACTTCGTGAAGCTGGTTTTTCCTTTCGTTGATGCAGCCATAGCGCGGCATAAAGGAGCGTATCTCCTTCTTGCATTCCTGAATGCCCTGAGGAAGATAGCGGCCGATGCCGGAGATGTTCGTTTCCGGGAGATAAGGGAAAATCTCGGAATTCACGAACAGTACTTTTTTGTTCAAATCACCCATATTCGCAAATATACGGAATTATTTCAAAATTTGTAGTATCTTTGACTTTCGTTATGGCGAAAAAAGAGAAAAAAATGATGAGACGCAGGCTGGCTAACGCCTACGTATCCAGCGTGGTAAGCATTTCGCTTGTCCTTCTGCTGGTGGGCATAGCATCCCTTCTCATCGTCAACGCCCGCGAAGTTTCCGACTACTTCAAGGAGAATATGCTCGTTTCCGTCATATTGAAGCAGGAGGCTGACGACGATGCGGCTGAGGAATATGCATCCACGCTGCTCTCGAAGCCTTTCGTCAACACCGTGAAGCCCGTTTCGCGCGAGCAGGGCACCCGGGAGCTCCAGGCTATGCTGGGGGAGGACTTCCTCAACGTGTTCGAGGCCTCGCCGGTGCCGGTGTCCGTGGATGTGACACTGAAGGCGGCCTACGTCTCCCCCGACAGCCTGTCGATGGTGACCGCCGCGCTCGCCGATTCCCCGCTCGTGGACGAGGTGTCCTGCCAGCAGTCGCTGGTAGAGGCGCTGAATGCCAATCTGAAGAAGATCTCGCTGGTTCTGGGCGGCTTTATCCTGGTTTTGCTTTTCATTTCTTTTGTGCTGATAAACAACACTGTGCGTATCAACGTGTTCGCGCGCCGCTTCACCATCCATACGATGAAGCTGGTCGGCGCCACCCGCGCCTTCATCCGGCGTCCGTTCATCCGTGCGGCTGTCCTGCAGGGCCTCGTCTCCGCCGCGGTTGCGGCCGGAGTGCTGAATCTCGGGCTCTTCCTGCTGCGCCGCTCGTTCCCTGAACTCCTCGCCGTCGTGGACACGAAGGGCATAATTGTTGTTTGCGGCATTGTGGTCGCCGCCGGCGTCCTGATATGTGTTGTGAGCACTTTCTGCGTGGTCGGGCGGCTTGTTGGAACAGATAAGGACGAATTGTACTACTGATGAACAGATTGGCTATGGGCCCGAAGGGCTTCTGGATGCTTGTCGCCGGAGTGATAGTGATGATTTCCGGCTACATCCTTATGACCGGGGGAGGGAGTTCCGACCCCGCAGTCTTCAATTATGCTATGTTTGATTTCCGCCGCCTCGTTGCCGCGCCCGTCGTGATCGTCGCCGGCATCGTCGTGATAGCGCTCGCCATAATCGGACCCCGCGGCCGGAAAAAGGAGGACGGGAAATGAACTGGCTCCAGGCGATAATACTCGGCATCATACAGGGTCTTACGGAGTTCCTGCCCGTCAGCAGCAGCGGTCATCTCGCCATCGGGCGTGAACTGCTGGGCGTCGAGGCGGAGGGGGACCTGGTCTTCGAGGTTGCCGTCCACGCAGCCACCGTGCTTGCCACCATCATCGTGTTCCGCCGCCAGATCGCCGGCCTTCTCAGGGACCTTTTCAAGTTCAAATACAACGACGGCACCGACTATATCCTGAAAATCGGCGTCTCGATGATACCGGTCTTCGTGGTCGGCGTGTTCTTCAAGGACGCCGTGGAGGCACTTTTCACCTCGCTGCTCGTCGTCGGCGTAGCGCTGCTCGTGACGGCGCTGCTGCTCTTCCTTTCCGACCGTTCCGGCGGGAAGAAGTCCGATGCTGCAGAGGCGCGCGGTGGCATCTCCTGGATGCAGGCGCTTGTGATCGGCATCGGCCAGGCCCTGGCTGTCGTGCCGGGACTTTCGCGTTCCGGAACCACGATAAGCACCGGCCTGCTGTGCGGCGCGAAAAGGGAGAACGTCGCGCAGTTCTCATTCCTGATGGTACTCGTGCCCATCCTCGGAGAGGCGTTCCTCGACCTCGTCGGGGGCGAGATGGCCTCTTCCTCGATAGGCGTACTGCCCCTCGCCCTCGGCTTCGCTGCAGCCTTCGTTTCGGGCCTTTTCGCCTGCAAGGCGA
The DNA here is from genome assembly GCA_024401915.1 of Bacteroidales bacterium. The sequence continues at coordinate 4,962 of JAKSKA010000067.1, read as the reverse complement.
TGATCGCCCTGGTGAAGAAGGCCAGCCTCAAGTGGTTCGCCCTCTATTGCGCCATCGTAGGCTGCGCTGTGATCGTTTCGCAAACCCTGTTCTGATATGTCTGAAAGCAGGAAGGCATATTTCGTTTCTGACGTCCACCTCGGCCTCAGGCTCGGGGACCCTGCGGAGCGTGAAGCGCGCTTCGTCTCGTTCCTCAAGACCCTGTCGGGCGGGAACGCGTCCGTGCTGTACCTGCTTGGCGACATCTGGGATTTCTGGTATGAGTACCACGATGTCGTGCCGCGCGAAGGCACCCGTGTGGTCGCCCAGCTCGTGCGTCTGATGGACGAGGGGGTGGAGGTTGTGTTCTTCCCCGGCAACCACGATATCTGGACCTATTCGTTTTTCGAGAGCCTCGGCATCCGTGTCGTGCGCTGCCAGCCTCTGTACGAGGAGGTCTGCGGCAGGAATTTCTGCCTTGCCCACGGCGACGGTCTGGGCGGCTCGAAACGCTCGTACAGGATGATGAGCGCGCTTTTCCACAACAAGGTGGCCCAGGCGCTCTTCAGCACGCTCCATCCCCGGCTCGCCTTCGCGTTCGGCCTCCGCTGGTCGAATTCCAACAGGAGGACCCACGCCCCTTACGTGTTCAAGGGGGAGGATGAGCCGCTGTACCGCTTTTCCGTCGGGCAGCTGCGCAGCCGCAAGGTGGACTATTTCGTTTTCGGCCATTTCCACGTCGGCGTCGATATGCCGCTGCCTTCCGGACCTGACGAAAGCGGCCGCGTGCCGCATCTCGTCGTGCTGAAGGACTGGGTGGATGGCGGCACGCCTTTTGCCTGCTTCGACGGTGAGGAACTGAAGACATCCTTCTGATGAAACGTCCCGCAATAGCAGCCCTGCTTGCACTGGCCCTGTCCGGAATCCTCTCCGCTTCGCCCCAGAGCAGCATCCCCCGCCCGCCAGGATACCTGATGATGTACCAGGTCGAGGAGAACGGGGATACGGTGTTCGTGGACACGATAGAGCCCGTCTGGTGTCTGACGCGCGGGAAGAAGATGCGCGCCGGGGACTGGCGCAGGTTCTACAAGACGGTCTATAATTTCAACAAGGTTTACCCGTACGCGCTCGTGGGCCGCAAGATGATGGCGCAGGTCGACAGCACCATCGCGGCCGATGTCACGCGCCGCAGCGAACGCAACCGCTATGTCAATGACGTGGAGCGGGAGCTGCTGAGGCTTTTCGAGAAGGATATACGCAATATGACCATCAGCCAGGGCCTCGTGCTTATGAAGCTGGTGGACAGGGAATGCGGAATGAGCGCATTCGAGATAATCAAGACCTATGAAAACGGTTTTGCCGCCAATTTCTGGCAGCTCGTCGCCAGGATCTTCTCCCACGACCTGAAGACCCGCTACGACCCGAAGGGGCGTGACGCGAAGCTGGAGGAGCTCTGCGAAATCTGGGACAGCGGCAAGTGGGACTCGTTCTACTACTCCATCTTTATGGAAAAACCGAGGAAGACGGTGATAAAGGCGCAGCGTCTGGAAAGCGTCGTCGGAAAGAAGTGAGAGTCCCGGTCGGAAATGTTGGAATATATTTTTTAACAGGTAGCGTAACTCGCTGATAAATCATCTTTTGACTATTGAGATTCTGCGTCGGAAATATTTGAAAATTTTTCGCGAAAGTGATGGTAATTCAAATATTTTTCGTAAATTTGCAGTCCCAAAAATTGGGCTCATTGTGTTTATGCGTCTGATTTTCAGGGATTTAGGTGATTTTTAATATTTTTAAAGTAATACAGAGATGTTACAACCTAAGAGAACAAAATTTAGAAGGGAACAGAAAAACCGGATGAAGGGCAATTCCCAGAGGGGAAACCAGCTCGCCTTCGGTTCTTTCGGAATCAAGACCCTTGAAAATTGTTGGCTTACTGCGCAGCAGATAGAGGCTGCCCGTCAGGCTATCTCGCGTCATATGAACCGTGAGGGCCAGATCTGGATCAGGGTCTTCCCCGTGAAGCCTATCACAAAGAAACCTCTCGATACCCGTATGGGTAAAGGTAAGGGTGATCCGTACGCATTCGTTGCGCCCATCACTCCCGGCCGTATCATTTTCGAGGCAGAGGGCGTTTCGCTCGAAGTAGCAAAAGAGGCTATGCGCCTCGGTGCCAACAAGCTCCCTATCGCAACGAAGTTCGTTGTCCGCAGGGATTATGTTGAATAATTAAAAGGAGAAAGACAATGAAAGCATCAGAAGCACGCGAAATGTCCGTAGCAGACCTGCGCGACCGCATTGAGGTTGAAAAGAACAACCTCGAGACAATGAAGATCAATCACGCCATTTCTCCCCTGGAGGACACCTCCAAGATCGGCAAGACCAGAAGGGATATAGCTCTTATGATCACTATCCTTGCTGAAAAAGAAAAACTTAACTAAAAGAAGTGACTTATGGAAAGGAATCTTCGTAAGGAAAGAACAGGAATCGTGGTCAGCAACAAGATGGACAAGACCATCATCGTTGCCGTTGAAGTTAAAGAGAAACATCCTTTGTACGGAAAATTCGTCAAGAAGACCACAAAGTTCGTAGCCCAGGACGAGAAGAACGAGTGCGGTATCGGTGATACCGTCCGCATTATGGAAACCCGCCCTCTCAGCAAGACTAAGAACTGGAGATTAGTAGAAATCGTAGAAAAAGCCAAGTAGTATGATACAGCAGGAATCACGTTTACAGGTGGCCGACAACAGCGGAGCAAAGGAAGTCCTTTGCATCCGTGTCCTTGGCGGAACCAACCACCGTTATGCGACTGTAGGCGACAAGATCGTCGTAGCAATCAAGAGCGCCATCCCCGGCGGCGAAGCCAAGAAGGGAACGGTCTCAAGAGCCGTAGTTGTACGCACGAAAAAGGAAATCCGCCGTCCTGACGGATCTTACATCCGTTTCGATGACAACGCCTGTGTTCTCCTCAACAACGCCGGAGAACTTCGCGGTACCCGTATCTTCGGCCCCGTTGCCAGAGAGCTCCGCGAGAACTATATGAAAATCGTTTCACTGGCACCTGAGGTCCTTTAATCAATCAGATTATGAAAAAGATACATATCAAGAAAGGTGACACCGTGTATGTAAATGCCGGTAATGACAAAGGAAAGTCCGGAAAGGTGCTTTCCGTCGATCCTTCAAAGGACTGCGCCATTGTCGAGGGTATCAATATGGTCAGCAGGGCCACGAAGCCCAATGCAAAGCAGCCTCAGGGTGGAATCATCAAGAAGGAGGCTCCCATTCATATTTCAAACATCAATCTTATCGACCCCAAGTCCGGCAAGCCTACCCGCGTAGGTTACAAGTTCGAGGGTGAGACAAAGATCCGTTATGCTAAAAAATCCGGGGAGGAGATTAAGTAATTATGGCAAAGAACAACAAACCCGTTGAGGCTCAGGCACTCCCTAAGGAGTATGTTCCTTCCCTCAAGAAGATGTATAAGGAAGAGATCGTTGACAAGCTCACGAAGCAGTTCTCTTACACAACCGTAATGCAGGTGCCCCGCCTCCTCAAGATCACCATCAACGAGGGTGTGGGCGACGCTACCCAGGACAAGAAGATCGTCGAGGAGGCAGCTGAAGAGCTCTCCCTCATCACCGGTCAGAAGGCTCTCGTAACAGTATCCAGGAAGGATATTTCCAACTTCAAGCTTCGTAAGGGAATGCCCATCGGTGCGAAGGTCACCCTCCGCAACGTGAAGATGTACGAATTCCTCGAGAAGCTTATCCGTGTCGCACTTCCCCGTATCCGTGACTTCAACGGTATCGCTGAGAAGATGGACGGCCAGGGCAACTACACACTCGGTCTCAAGGAGCAGATCATCTTCCCTGAGGTCGACATCGACAAGAACCCCCGCATCCACGGTATGGAAATCACATTCGTAACGACGGCAAGGACCGACGAGGAGTGCCACGCCCTTCTCGCTGCTTTCGGCCTTCCTTTCAAGAAACATAACAACTAAGAGATACTATGGCAAAAGAATCAATGAAAGCCCGCGAGGTAAAGCGCGCTAAACTCGTTGCTAAGTACGCAGAAAAGAGGAAGGCTCTCAAAGAGGCCGGAGACTGGGCTGCTTTGGACAAGCTCCCCAAGCACGCTTCTCCTGTCCGCCTCCACAACCGTTGTTCTCTCACCGGTCGTCCCAAGGGATATATGAGGGCATTCGGTCTGAGCCGTATCCAGTTCCGTGAAATGGCTGCTTACGGTCTCATCCCCGGCGTAAAGAAGGCAAGTTGGTAGTAAATATTAAAAATTCAACGATATGACTGATCCTATTGCAGATTACCTCACAAGGATTCGCAATGCCTATATGGCAGGCAAGAAGGTTGTCGAGATTCCCTCTTCCAAGATGAAGGAGTCCATCACCCAGATCCTTTGCGAGAAAGGATACATCCTCAGCTACAAGGTAGTCGAGGGTACTCCTTACAATACAATAAAAATCGCTCTCAAGTATCATCCCCAGACCAAGGCTGCCGCTATCAAGTGCATTGAGCGCGTCTCCACTCCCGGTCTCCGCAAGTACACCGACGTAGAGAACCTGCCCCGCGTCCTCAACGGACTCGGCATCGCGATCATCTCCACCTCGAAGGGCGTCATCACCGACAAGGAAGCCAAGGAACTTGGCGTGGGCGGTGAAGTGATATGCTATGTATATTAATTATTAAAAGTTTAATAAATGTCACGAATTGGTAAATTGCCCGTAAACCTTCCGACCGGCGTGAGCGCAGAGCTTCTCGACGGCAACGTGCTGAAGGTTAAAGGACCTCAGGGTGAGATGACTCAGAAGATCGATTCTGATATCAAGGTCACCATTGAGGACAATCAGATTAAATTCGAGCGTCCTACGGACCAGGCCCGCCACCGTTCGATGCACGGTCTCTACCGCGCACTTGCGAACAATATGGTAATCGGCGTGTCCCAGGGCTTCTCGATCAAACAGGAACT
>JAKSKA010000066.1 GCA_024401915.1 Bacteroidales bacterium | reverse complement strand
CGCGACCGCAAGCTGCTGCTGACGCGCCGCGAACTCAGGCATCTCGCCCAGGCCGTCAAGACCAAGGGCCTCACCATCGTGGCGACAAGGGTCTTCATTTCCGAAAACGGCTATGCCAAAGCCCACATCGCCCTCGCCAAAGGCAAAAAGGAATATGACAAGCGGGCCACGATAAAAGAGAAGGACATCAGGCGCGAGATGGAGCGCGAGTAATGCCTATGACACGCCGCTTCAAGCCGATACAAGCAGAACTGCCGTCTCCGGAAACGATAGATGCCGGGGAACTTGCCGGAATGTTCCGGGAAGGGATTACGGACCTGATATGCGTCCTCGGCCCCACAGCATCCGGCAAGACCAGATATGCCGTCGGGCTCGCAAAGAGGATCGAGGAGTTGTCCGGGCTCCCGTGCGAGATCATCTCGGCCGACTCGAGGCAGATATTCAGAGGTATGGACATAGGCACAGGCAAGGACCTGGACGAATACGGGGACATCCCCTACCATCTCATCGACATACTCCCCGCCGGCGCCAGATATAACGTCTACCGTTTCCAGCAGGACTTCCTCGAAGCCTACCGGGCCATCAGGGAGCGCGGCGCCGTGCCCATCCTCTGCGGAGGTACGGGATTGTACATCAACGCCGTCATCAACGCCTACGACTTCGCCTCGAAGACGCCCCTCAGCGCAGAAAGGGACGGAAACATTGCAGCGGAAGGCTTTCCTTCGAGGACCTATGTGATAGGCACCCTCGTGGACAGGGAAACCCGGAACTCAAGGATAGACGCGCGGCTCGACGCCAGGCTGCAGGAAGGTATGATCGACGAGATACGCTCTCTGCTCGACGGAAGTTCCAAAGGATGCGAAGACGGCCCGGTGGACGCCGGGACTCTGATTTCCTATGGACTTGAATACAAATTCGTGACGCTCCACCTGCTGGGCGAGCTCAGCTTCGACGAGATGAGGGTTCAGCTGGCCACAGCCATCCACCAGTTCGCGAAACGCCAGATGACCTGGTTCCGCGGAATGGAGCGTTCAGGGACGAGGATACACTGGACAGAGGTCTAGCTCAGTCCTTCTTCTCGTACTCCGCCCTGGCCCTTTCCACGGACACGCTGCGCTTCAGCACGAAGCCGCTTCCAAGATACTTGGTGCGCACATCCTCGTCGCCTGCGAGCGCCTCCGGCGTGCCCTGCTGAAGGATTGTGCCCTCATAGAGAAGATATGCACGGTCGGTGATGGCCAGCGTCTCGCCTACATTATGGTCGGTGATGATGACGCCGATGTTGCGGTATTTCAGCTTTGCGATGATATACTGGATGTCCTCCACTGCGATGGGGTCGACTCCGGCGAACGGCTCGTCGAGAAGGATGAACTTTGGGTCTATGGCAAGCGCACGCGCTATCTCGCAGCGGCGGCGCTCTCCGCCCGAAAGCTGGATTCCCTTGCTCTTGCGCACCTTGGAGAGGTTGAACTCGTTGATAAGCGACTCGAGCCTGTCCTTACGCTGCTGCGGGGTCATATCCGCCTTCATCTCCATAACCGACATTATATTGTCCTCCACGGACATCTTGCGGAACACGGAAGCGTCCTGCGGCAGATAGCCCACACCCTTCTGGGCGCGCTTGTACATAGGGAGGTCGGTTATCTCCTCGTCATCGAGGAACACCTTGCCGCCATTCGGCACGATCTGACCAGTTATCATATAGAAACTAGTTGTCTTCCCCGCCCCGTTCGGGCCGAGGAAACCCACTATCTCTCCCTGATTGACTTCCATCGAGACGCCCTTGACGACCGTCCTGATTCCATATTTCTTAACAAGATTCTCGCAACGCAGTTTCATACTCTTACTTTACATCAAGTCCCAGTTCAGCCACGAGTTCCCTGACCTCTTCGTTCTTTTCCATCAGGTCCCGTGCCTTTTCAGATGGCATATATATTTTTTCCGGCTGTTCCTCTTCGGGAACGACGGCGATTTCAAGCCTTATGGCTTCGGTTCCGAGCAGAGACCTCAACTTGCCCTCGAGGTCACGCTGGGCCTTTTCCTCAATCCATTTCTTCTGGGATTCGTTGACCACGAAGAATGTCACGATCTTCATCCCGTCCGTTTCCTTTATCTCGAGCTTCGCGTTCTTGACGGCGAACGCGAGACGCTGCTGGCTGATGCCGGGGACAAGTTCCTGCCATTTCGCACGGATGGAGTCATCGTCCGGCAGCTGTATCAGCCCGGTGCTCTCGTTTTTATTCTCGACGAAGATGGCAGTTCCCTCAATAGCGTCGTCCGTATCATCCATAATGGAAGACAGGGACAGGGCGGCGGCTCCGCGCGACCTTTTCGCGGGACGCGGCTGGAGCTCGAATTCATCGTCCGAAGGGAGTATGAGCTTGATGGCTTCCGGTTCGCCGGCAGGGGCGGCAGCCGCAGGTTCCGGGGCCGGCTTCGGCGCAGCAGCCGGAGCCGCAGGGGCTTCAGGTGCAGGTTCCGGTGCCGGAGCGGGTTTTTCTACAGGAGACGGCTTGGCCAGTGCTGCCGGAGCAGCTGGTGCAGGCGCGGTCTTTTCCGCAGGGGCCGCGGAGACCGGTCTGGCAGATACCGCCGGAACTTCGGGAGAGGCCGCTACGGTGACCTTCGAATCGGGTACACCGCCAAGGAACGCGAGCTTCATCAGGGCGAACTCGATGTGGAGACGCTGGTTCGTCGCGCTGCGGTAGCCCGCCTCGCACTGGCTGATGATCCCGAGCGCGTCGAAAAGGAACTTCACGCTGCAGCCCTGCGCCTGCTTGCGGTAAGAGGCCTTGAGGGAATCGGGAAGGTCCAGAAGGCTCTCGAGCCCTCCGGTGCGCGCTACAAGGAGGTCGCGGAGATGCGACCCGAGCGCCGATATGAAATGCTGGGCGTTGAAGCCCTTCTCCAGGATCTCGTTGAAGACCAGGAGCGCTGTCGCATAATCCCTGGCGAGGAAGGCGTCCACTAGTTTGAAGCCGTAGTCGCTGTCCAGCACGTTGAGGTTGCGTATCACGTCAGCGACGTGGATGTCGGTGCCGCAGAATGCTACCGTCTGGTCGAAGATGGTCAGCGCGTCGCGCATCGCCCCGTCGGCCTTCTTCGCTATGACGTGGAGCGACTCGTCATCTATGCTGATGTTCTCGCGCTCCGCGATGCTGCGGAGGTTGCGCACTATGTCAGGCACGCCGATGCGGTTGAAATCGTAGGTCTGGCAGCGGCTGAGGATGGTTGGGATTATCTTGTGCTTCTCAGTCGTGCAGAGAATGAAGATGGCGTGTGCAGGCGGTTCCTCGAGGGTTTTCAGGAAGGCGTTGAACGCCGACTGCGAGAGCATGTGCACCTCGTCGATGATATAGACGGAATAGCGTCCCACCTGAGGCGGGATCTGGACCTGGTCCATCAGCGCCTTGATGTCCTCCACACCGTTGTTCGAGGCCGCGTCCAGTTCGTGTATGCAGTAGGAGCGTCCCTCCTTGAAGCTTGTGCAGGACTCGCACTCGCCGCAGGGCTCCATATCGGCGGTCGGCGAAGAGCAGTTGATGGTCTTTGCGAATATGCGCGCCGCACTCGTCTTGCCGACACCACGGGGGCCGCAGAAGAGGTATGCGTGCGCCAGCTGACCGCGAAGAATGGAATTCTTCAGGGTCTGGGCGATGTTATCCTGGCCGATCAGCGACTCGAACGAGTCGGGACGGTACTTTCTGGCTGAAACAATATAATCCGACATAGTTTACAAATGTAGTATTTTTTCTTTAACTTTGCCACTATGGAAAAGCGTTTGAAAGCATTTTTCGCAGCAATCCTCCTTCTGGCGCGCCCGCTGGCGGCCGGAGCTCAGGGCAAATTCTACGCCAGGAAGGTGAGACGGGCGGATTTCACGACAGTCGTCACGAAAGTCGTCCTCGGGGGCCAGTCGCTGCTGGACATAACCCTCAAGGACGAGATAAGCGGAAGATGGCGCATCTCCCCATACGAATACTGCAGTGCCCGGGAATACGAAAAACTGAAGGACGACCCCTCGTTCTACTTCCTCAGGCTCGTAAGGGATGAGGGCGTGGCCTTCCTTTGCCTGGAAAAAGGCGGACGTGAAGACGATGCGGATGTCCTGAAACGCGGGTTCGAAGTGGTCCGCATAGCGATATCCAGCGAAAGCAGCCCCAGCGGGCGCGAATTCGCGTTCATGGGTGCTTTCGTGGACATAATGCAGACCTACGTCGAGGACGCGATGGTTTCCGACAGGAAAGGCTATGCCGGCCTGAAGCGCTATTGCAGGTCGAACCTTGAGGGCAAGACAATCGTGCTGGACCCGGACAGGGGTGACGAACTCTTCATCAGCGGTGCGAAGGACACCCTCGTGGGCATAGTCATTGCACCGTCGGACATCAGCTTCAAGACGAAATGCTACAAGATGCTGATTTCGGCCGACACGCACCAGCTCTACCACTACGCTGCCGCAAGGTACGCCGGTCCGGCCGACAAGGTATTCAGCAGCAAGGAGATAAAGTATTTCGAAAGAAGGAATGGAGTCATTGCAAAATAAATACATACGCAGGCACTCGACGCCCCAGGGAGAGGCTCTGGACTGGATAGAGCGTCAGACAAACGTCCACACCAACTTCCCCCAGATGCTGTCCGGCAGCGTGCAGGGCGCCTTCCTGCGTATGCTCTGCTCCTCACTGTCCGCAAGGAGGGTCCTCGAGATAGGTACCTTCACCGGCTACTCCGCCGTGTGCCTCGCATCCGGAATGGCTGAAGGAGGGCACCTCGACGCCCTCGAGATAAACGACGAGATGGAGGACCTGATACGTGCGGGCTGGGAAAGGGCCGGGGTGACAGACAGGATAACCCTCCATATCGGGGACGCGCTGGAGACGCTGAAGAGTCTCGAAGGCCCGTACGATATGGTATATATAGACGCCAACAAGCGTGAATACGCCTCATACTACAAGCTGGTCAAGCCGCTTGTCCGCCACGGCGGCCTGATAGTCGCGGATGACGTGATGATGGGAGGCAAGGTGTACGCCGAGCCGCCTGCAAGCGACCCGCAGACGACGGGGCTTATGGAGTTCAATGATATGGTTGCATCCGACAGCGAAGTGGAGGTCGTGATCCTCCCCGTACGTGACGGTTTGTCGATAATAAGGAAATTATGAGATTCAGACTTTTAGAAATCATCACCGCACTCGGGACGATGTCCGCCCCGACAGTCAGTGCCCAGGCCGCTGAAATAGAAAGCCTTCCGCAGTCCGGGGAGCAGAACGGCATCAGACCGACGGCAACGATCAAGTTCGCCGACAGGGATGAAGGCAGTTTGTTTTTCGACTTCTATGCTCCCGTCACCGGAAAATCCGACAAGCCGACGATAATCTATATCTTCGGAGGAGGGTTCCGCAGCGGACAGCGCAGCCAGGACAGGATTCTTTCCTGGTTCGAGGAAATGCAGAAAAGAGGCTACGGCATCGTAGCGATTGACTACAGACTCGGTCTGAAAGATATGAAATACTCGATGTCGTCATCCTTCATCAAAGCCACGGACAAGGCGATAGGGATGGCCGTAGAGGACCTTTTCAGCGCAACTTCCTGGATAATCGGGAACGGCAGCAGCCTGGGCATCGACCCTGGCAACCTGGTGCTGGCCGGGTCCTCCGCAGGCGCCATCACAGCCCTTCAGGCCGAGTGGGAGATTTCCCAGGACAGGAAAAGGGCCGGAGTGCTGCCCGAGGGCTTCAACTACAGGGGCGTGATGGCATTTTCCGGAGCCATCCTCTCCCTCGACGGTCTTGTAAGGTACCGCAAGGGCAATCCCTGCCCGCAGCTGCTCTTCCACGGGACCGCCGACAAGATAGTCGTTTACAAGAAGACGAAATTCCTCAGCGTCTGCTTTTCCGGCAGCAGCTGTCTGGCTAAAGAACTCGGGAAGAGCGGCAGCAATTACCGCATCTACCGCATCGAAGGAGCCTCACACGAAATAGCCAGCTGTGAGTTGCATTTCCTCGATACGGAACTTGATTTCCTCGAAAGGAACGTGATCGGCGGAGAAGTGGTCAGGGTGGACGCGACCATCAGCGACCCTGCCATCGAAGTGCCCGACTGGGCACGCGGCGATACGGCAAGCCTCTACAACGAATAGCTTCAGAAAGAAGCCAGCCAGCGGCGCACGAGCTCTATCCTGCGGACAAGCAGGGGGTAATTCAAGGTCTCCGGGGTATCCGAAGTCTTGTTTGTGTTCATCGTTATACCGGACGTGAACATCACGCAGGGCACTCCCCTTTCGAGCAGAGGCCTGTGGTCGCTTACACGGCGGTAGAACATATCCGTGAACGCCCGGCTTCCGTAATAATCATAATAGATATGAAGACCGAGGCCTGAGTTGCATTTCACTATGCTGCCGGACCATCTCGAGCCGCCGAGGGCTATGATGTACTCGCTCCAGCATTTGTGGACCGGGGCGAGATTGCAGCCCAGTATGTCCAGATTGACTGCAAGAACGATATCACGCGTCGAATAGCCCAGAGCCTCCAGCTGTCCGATAAGCGCGCCGGCTCCGGAAAGGCTGTCATTGTGGCCGTCCAAGGCCACGAACACCAGGTCGGGACCGGAGTCGGAGGACTGGAAGGATGACGCCAGGGACAGGAGGGCTGCAACACCCGACGCATTGCTGTCCGCGCCGGGATAATGGCCGCCCGGGAGCACCAGGCCGTCATAGTGGGCAAGAATTACGATACATCTTCTGGAGCCGCGGCGCCTGACACCTATGACGTTGCGTCCGTGTCCGCCGGTACAGGCGAAAGACGGCGAGTGGACCTGGAGCCCGGACGAGAGGAAACGTTGACGAAGAAGGATCGCCACTTCCGCAGCCTCCGCCGTGCCTGACGCGCGCCCGCCGCGGAGACTGTCGCACAGGAAACGCACATCGTTCGAAAGCGCTGCTTCCGCGCTCTCCTTCCGGACCGGAGCCGCCTCCTCCGCCTCGTTCTCCCGCGATCCCTCCGGGACAGGCTCGGAGGCGTAAATCGGGTCCGTGTACGATGATGGCTTCCAGTCTCTCGCATCAGCTTCCATAATCCTCAACGTGTCTATCGCAGCCTGCAGATCAGTGAAAAGCTTGTCAACCCTGATCACGGAGACCCCTTTGTCGCGCTTTTTCTCCGCCTTGAGGACTGCGGCATCGACAGACTTCCGGAACTTCACATCCACTTCCGGCTCGCGGAAAACGGGAGTCACAGCAGGGATGTTCCCGAAAGAGGCCGGAGCCTCCCCTATGCGCCCTGAAACGACACGCGCTCCCCCATCCGCACCGAAAAGCGCAACAACGGCAGCTACACAACATACTATCACCCCGCGTGACAAAACAGGCGCATAAATTGTTACCTTTGAAAAAATA
>JAKSKA010000065.1 GCA_024401915.1 Bacteroidales bacterium | reverse complement strand
AAGCTCGCCGATACCCGCCGCGTGAGCGGCCGTCACGTCCGCGTCGCCGCACCGTTCGTGGAAGGGGAGGACAACTCCCTTCTCGACGTCCGGCCCAATGATGACAGCCCTATGGCGGACAGGGGACTCACCAATGAATCCCTGAGTACCGAAATCGAGCGTGCGCTTCAGATCCTTACCGTCCGTGAGCGCGAGATTATCAAGAGCTTCTTCGGCATCGGGTGTCAGGAGATGACTCTGGAAGAGATAGGCGAAAGGCTCGACCTTACCCGCGAAAGGGTCCGTCAGATCAAGGAGAAGGCCATACGCAAGCTCAAGAAGCCTTCTGCATCGAAACTCCTTAAAACATACCTGGGACAGTAATGACAGCTGAATCTTTGATTGCAGCCAAGGCCGCGGATGCGGTCAAGGCTCTTTATGGCGTCGATGTCGAGGCCTCTTCGCTTCAGGTCCAGACCACCCGCAAGGAGTTCGAGGGCGATTATACGCTCGTAGTATTCCCGTTGCTCCGCATCACCCACAGCTCGCCGGACGCCAGCTCGAATGCGATAGGTGAGTGGCTCGTTGCCAACTGCCCTGAAATCAGTTCGTTCAACTCGGTGAAGGGTTTTCTCAACCTTTCCCTCAGCGGACTTTTCTGGAAGGAGACATTTGCGTCCATTGCCGCCGACCCCTCTTTTGGAACCCTTCCTCCGACGGGGAAGAGGATAATGGTCGAGTTCAGCTCTCCCAATACCAACAAGCCCCTCCATCTCGGCCACGTGCGCAATAACCTTCTCGGTGCCAGCGTGTCCAACCTGCTGCGCGAGGCCGGCAACGAGGTGATCAAGACAACGCTTGTCAATGACAGGGGCGTCCATATCTGCAAGTCGATGTATGCCTGGCAGAAACGTTTCGACGGGGCTACCCCCGAATCCACCGGGAAGAAGGGCGACCACCTTGTCGGTGACTGCTATGTCGAGTACGCAAAGATGGAGAAGGAAAACCCGGCCGTCCTTGACGACGTCCACGAGATGCTTGTCAAGTGGGAGCAGGGCGACCCCGAGGTCAGGAGCCTGTGGGAGAAGATGAACGGATGGGTGTTCAAGGGCTTCGACGAGACATACAAGGCCCTCGGCATCTCTTTCGACAAGACATATTATGAGCACGATACCTATCTTCTGGGCAAGGAACTTGTCCGCAAGGGCCTGGAATCAGGTGTGTTCACAACCGATCCGGACGGCTCGGTATGGTGCGACCTTACCGCCGACGGGCTGGACCGCAAGATAGTGCAGCGCGCCGATGGTACGTCGGTCTATATAACCCAGGACCTCGGCACTGCGGAACGCCGTTTCTCCGAGCATACGCTCGATTCCCATATCTATGTGGTCGGCAATGAACAGGACTATCATTTCCAGGTCCTCAAGCTCATACTCGGCAAGCTCGGCTTCGACTGGGCTTCGCAGATCTACCACCTCAGCTACGGAATGGTCGAGCTGCCCGAGGGCAAGATGAAGTCGCGCGAAGGTACGGTTGTCGATGCGGACGACCTGATCCTCAAGATGCACGACGAGGCGAAGGCGATATCCGAGGAGTCCGGGAAGCTCGAGGGCATCCCTGAGGATGAGAGGGAGAAGCTTTTCGGAATGATAGGCCTCGGCGCACTCAAATATTTCATCCTCAAGGTGGACCCGAAGAAAACTATGCTTTTCGATCCCCGCGAGTCGATCGATTTCAACGGGAATACCGGACCTTTCATCCAGTATACCCACGCGCGTATATGCTCCATCCTCCGCAAGGCTCCTGATATGTCCGCCGCATCCGGCGAGGCTTCCCTCAGCCCGAAGGAGACGCGTCTCGTGAAGCTGCTCTGCGCCTATCCCGCAAAGGTTTCCGAGGCGGCTGCCGCGCTTTCCCCTGCGCTGGTCGCCAACTATTGCTACGACCTCGCAAAGGAATTCAACCAGTATTATCACGATACTCCGATCCTCAAGGAACCTGACGGAGCGGTGCTTCGGATGAGGCTCCAGCTGCTTTCAACGGTGGCCGGCGTGCTCAGGAAGGCGATGGGGATACTCGGAATAGAACTTCCTGAAAGGATGTAGTTATGGACAGGGAACGCGAAATCATCAAGGTGACGCTTGTAGGAGGCTTCCTCAATGCCGCGCTGCTGGCGTTCAAGTTCGTCGCCGGCATTTTCGGCCACAGTGCCGCGATGATTGCCGATGCCGTCCATTCGCTTTCCGATTTCGTGACCGACATCATCGTGCTCGTCTTCGTCCGCATCAGCGGCAAGCCGCAGGACAAGAACCACGATTATGGTCACGGCAAGTACGAGACCCTTGCGACCACCTGTGTGGCGCTGGTCCTGCTCGGAGTTGCCCTGTGGATATTCTGGAACGGCATAAGCCGTGTCGTCGTGGTGGTCCGCGGCGGTACGATCCAGTCTCCCGGGATGCTCGCTTTCTGGGCCGCCATCGTGTCCATCGTGCTGAAGGAACTGATTTTCCAATACACCAGGCTCAAGGGACGTGACCTCAATTCACAGGCCCTCGAGGCTAATGCCTGGCATCATCGGAGCGATGCGCTCTCGTCCGTCGGGACGGCGCTCGGCATAAGCGGAGCCGTGCTGCTCGGTAACAACTGGGCGGTGCTCGATCCGATTGCGTCCATCGTTGTCGGCGTGTTCATCGTCAAGGTGGCCGTGGAGCTGCTGCGCAATGGTATCGGCGAGCTGATGGAACGCTCGCTTCCGGAGGAGACCGAAGACGAGATACTGGGCCTCGTGTCCGCGTTTCCCGATGTTTCGGACCCGCATCATCTGCGCACGCGCCGCATAGGCAACAGTTTCGCCATCGAGATGCATATCAGGATGAGCGGAGACATCACGCTGCACGAAGCGCACGCCAGGGCCACGGAAATCGAGAGCGCCATCAAGGACCGCTACGGAGAGAATACCCACGTCGCCATCCACGTCGAACCTATTAAGCAGGACGTGGACGCCTCTCCGGAATCCTGAAAACCGTTAATAGATATGAAAGAAATACCTGTACTTTTGCTTACCGGATACCTGGGAAGCGGAAAAACGACCTTGGTCAACAAGATACTCGCGAATACCAGGGGAATCAAGTTCGCGGTCATAGTCAATGATATCGGCGATGTCAACATAGATGCCGACCTGATAGGCAAGGGAGGAGTTGTCGGACTCAAGGACGACAGCCTCGTGGCCCTCCAGAACGGTTGCATCTGCTGCACCCTGAAAATGGACCTTGTCCAGCAGCTTAGGGATATAGCCGCGACCGGCCGCTTCGATTATATCGTGGTTGAAGCGAGCGGGGTATGCGAGCCGGAACCCATCGCCCGTACGATCTGTTCCATCCCTGCGATGGGAAGCGAGGTGAACCGTTACGGCACGCCGAGGCTCGACTGCATAGTTACCGTCGTGGACGCCCTCCGTATGAGGGACGAGTTCGCTTGCGCGAAGGACCTGCTCCGCGGCAACCTCGGCGAGGATGATATCGAAAGCCTCGTGATCCAGCAGATAGAGTTCTGTGATGTCATCCTTCTCAACAAGGCTTCGATGGTCTCTGAGGAGGACCTCTCCACGCTCCGTTCCATCATACGCCAGCTACAGTCGCGCGCCGAGATCATAGAGTGCGATTATGCCGATGTGGATATCGACCGCGTAGTCGGGACCGGCCGTTTCGACTACGAGTCGGTTTCAGGCTCCGCGGGCTGGGTCGAAGGCGTCGAGGGTGAGGTAGAGGAGAACGAAGAGGAAGGCGAGGCGGACGAATATGGCATAGGCACCTTTGTCTATTGTTCCCGTCCGCCGCTGGATATCAACAAGTTCGACAATTTCGTCGCCAAGCACTGGCCTGCCGGGATAATAAGGGTCAAGGGTCTGTGCTATTTTGCGGATGATACCGATAACTGCTATCTCTTCGAACAGGCCGGTACTCAGATCTCGATGAAGAAGGCCGGGCAGTGGTATGCCACAATGCCTGCCGTGGACCTGCAGAATGCGCTGATGTCCGATCCCATACTACGCAGGGACTGGGATGACGTTTACGGGGACAGGATGCAGAAGCTGGTCTTCATAGGCCGCAATCTCGACAAGGCGGCAATCGCTTCGGCGCTTGACGCCTGTCTCTCTGACGAAGGGATTCAGTAAACCCTCCAGAACGGGTCATCTCTCCATCCGGACGGGAAGCCCATCTCGCTTTCCGTCCGTACTGTCTTGAAGCTGTCTATGAGGTTCACGAGCCTGAGCGCGAAGTTGTTGTCAGGCTTGATCACGTTGACCAGGTACTTGAGCACGCAGAGGGTGAAGTAAATCTTCCTGGAGTCCTTTGCTTCGAGGTCCGGGAACGGGTCCCTCGTTCTTTCCGGAACCAGCCCTTCGACCGCCAGGTGCTTGTTCCACAGTCTGTTGTGGTGGGCGCAGTAGTTCCTGACATAGACCAGATGCTGTATCCAGGAATTCAGCACGGCCTCGCTTATTCCATAGTAGTCGGCTATCCTCGACTTGAACGGACCCGGTTTCATCTCCGCGAAGATGATGGCGAGGGTGCCCATCGACGTGGCTTCCAGGGTGAGCCAGCAGGGAGGGAAGTCGTTGGAGTATTTTTCCTTGAAACGCACGATCGCGTCATTGTCCGAACGGTTTATGTCGCTGAGCATCTTCCTCAGGAGGTTCGCGTGGTCCCTCGGGTTCTTGAAATAGTCGGGGTTGATGAACCAGTAGCCCTTCTCGGCTCCGGAAGTGGCGTTGGCGATATGGGTTCTGAGGGATATCTCGAATTTTTCCATCTCGTGGAAAATGAGTTCCCTGAGGCGTCTGTCGAAGCCGTAGAGCGCATAGGCCTGGCCGAAGGTGGCCCCGGGCTTGAACCTGTGTGTCGACCTGTCCTCCATCAGGGGGATGAGATAGCTTTTCAGCCTCGCATAGCTGACGTTGGAAAGTATGTTCTTCGATTTTTTCTCGCCCTCTATTTCCAGACCCTGCGAGCGAAGCATCGCAATGAGCTGGTCGAAGTCCAGATAGAATCCTGTAAATTCCTTTTTCACGTTCCGGTGTATTTTGCCAAACGCAAAATTACTGAAAATCCATACTCTCTCCAATAGGTTAGGAATGGTATTATAATGACTTAACATTTTGAAATGGATTTCGCTTAACATTGAAAGAAAATTAACAATTATATAAAAATTCTTTTCATTATTGTTAATTTTGCAAGAGTTGATTGTTTTAAAACTGAATGGCGTGGTAATTTTGCAGAAAAATACGGATAAAAGCACGGTGGAAAAGGAGTGCAGAAATAGGGAAGTGGTTTCCAATATCAGGTCGATCCTTGAGAAAAGGGGATTGACCCAGAAGGATTTTTCCCTGCTGCTCGGAAAAAAGGAGGCTGAGATCAGCCGCTGGTTTTCCGGGCGCTGCAACATATCCCCGAGAAGCCAGGCTCTGATCGAAGAGGCCCTTGGCGAGCCCGTATCGTCGGATTCGACCTACAGGGGAAAGTCCGCCCCGGTGAGGATAGGCATAGTAGGTACCGGCAATATCGCCGGCCGTTTTGTGCGTGAATCGCTTTCGGTTCCCGGAGTCGAAGTCGCAGCGGCGTATAATCCCGATGTTGTCAAGTGCCAGTCCTTCTGTGAAAAGAATGGCATCCCGAGGGCCGCATCCGGCTATGCCGAACTCCTTTCCGCTGTCGATGCCGTATATGTCGCATCACCGGTGGATACTCATTTCCAGTATGCTATGGAGGCAGTTGAAAATGGCCGTCACGTGCTGTGCGAGATGCCTTTCACCACAAAACGCACGGAGGCTGAAGAACTGCTCAAGGCTGCGGCGCGCAGGAATCTCGTGGTGCTTCCCGCCTTGAAGACGGCTTACTGCCCTTCTTTCAGCCAGATGATGGTTGTCGCGAAATCGGGGATCATCGGGGAGGCTGTGGATGTGAGCGCAACGGTCACGAACCTGCTTCCGGACGCAGTGCCCGTCGATTTCGCAAACGAGAGGATGCTCGAGAACCTAAGCTATCCGCTGCTGGCTTTCTTCAAGATCTTCGGCACCGGTTGCCGCCACGTCAGCAGCGTGGTGAGGCGCGAAGGCTCCAAGGCCCTGTTCACCCACTCCATCCTGGAATTCGACAGGGCGTCCGGCTCCCTTAAGGTCGGGGTCGGCGTGAAGAGCGAGGGCAGTCTGGTCATATCCGGGACGAGAGGCTATATCTATGTCCCCGCCCCCTGGTGGAAGCCTGATTATTTCGAGGTCAGGTTCGAGAATCCGGCCGAGAACAAGAAGTATTTCTTCCCTTATGAGGCCGACGGGCTCCGTTATGAGATCCGTGTGCTTTCGGACAAGATAAACCGCAGGGACCCACGGGAATATGTCACTCGTGAGGAACTGCTCAAGATGATAGATATCCAAAATAAAATCATATAAGAATGGCAAAGACAGGATTACAGAGACAGCTGTCCCCGACACACGTCTGGGCAATCGCCTTCGGCTGCATCATCGGCTGGGGTTCATTCATCAATCCGGGAAAGAAATTCCTCCCGAATTCCGGCGTAGAGGGAACGGCCATCGCGATGGTCCTCGGTGCCCTCGTGATGATCATCATCGCTTTTGCGTATGCCTATATGGTGCCGAAGTTCCCGAAGGCGGGAGGTGAGTTCACCTTCACCAAGAACTGCTTCGGAAAGGCTCCCGCCTATCTTTGCGGCTGGTTCCTTGTCGCCGCATACCTTACCAACGTGCCGATGAACTCGACGGCAATCGGGCTTATCGTCGATGGTCTGGACGGTGGTGCCGACATTCTGAAATGGGGCTTCCACTACAGCGTGGCGGGCTTCGACGTCTGGGCTGGCGAGATGATGTTCGCGATGGCGATACTGATCCTTTTCGGATGGCTCAACATCATCGGCGTCAAGAAGGCGGGCTTCGTGCAGACGGTGCTCGCGAGCCTTCTGGCCGGGTCGATACTGATCCTCGTGATCGCCGCCATCGTGAGCGACAAGGCGAGCGTGCTCAATATGCACCCGATGTGGGGATTCGACAAGGCTGCCGCAATGCAGGCATCGGCCTCGACTGCGGATATCGGTGCCTTTGCGCACGTCGGCCGCCAGGGTGTCCTTTCCGCGATCCTCGCCACCTTCGCGATCGCTCCCTGGGCATTCGTCGGTTTCGATACGATCCCGCAGGCCGCCGAGGAGTTCAAGTTCTCCTACCGCAAGGTGATGGGTATTATGGTCATCGCCATCCTATTCGGCTGCTTTGTCTATATTGCGAACAATACGGTTGCCGCTGCAGCCTGCGAGAACTGGCCGGAACGCGTGATGGCAGGGGAGTGGGTACTCCTGATCGCCGCTGAAAACATACTCGGCGTGTTCGGCAAGGTGCTTGTCGGCACTGCTGTGTCCTGCGCGGTCCTGTCCGGAATAATGGGCTTCTATCTCGCCTCCAGCCGCCTTATGTACTCGATGAGCCGCGACGGCTATCTTCCTCCCGTGTTCGGAAAGATCAGCCCCAGATATGGCACTCCTTCGAACGCTATGATCTTCTGTATCATCGTTTCCCTCAGCGG
>JAKSKA010000064.1 GCA_024401915.1 Bacteroidales bacterium | reverse complement strand
TGAATAGACGATGGGTGTGCTGTTGATACAGCCTGTTATTTCACCTGTCGTGTCGCTGTAGCCTACGATACCGCCGGCGTGATGGACAATAGGGGATGCCTGGATCTGATCCATCCCGACATTTACGTTGTGGATGCTGCCTTCACCGGAAAGAACGGATACGAAACCGATCTTGACATCCTCGCCTTCGGTTCCGGCAATGAGCTTTCCTCCGGAAACGTTCAGGTTGCGGACTTCTCCAGTCAGCGTGCCGAATACGCCGCAATGTGCGCCGTCTGTTTCTACCGTAAGATTGGAGATGGTGTAGTTCTGACCGTCAAGGACGCCGCCGAAATCGACAGGAGCCCACTCTTCGCCGGCCATATCGATGTCCGCGCCGATCTTTACGGCTTCTTCAGTAATGTATTGCGCAGCGTTGGTGCGGAAGTCCTGCAATTGCTCCTTTGTGGTGATCACATTGGACAGGCGGACGACTTTCGCGTTCCCGGTTATGTTCCCGAGGTCCTTGCCGCCGTTGCGTACGAATTCGATTGCGTTGGGCGTTGAAAGAACGCCGGTCTGGTCGCTGGTGGAAAATGCGAGTTTGATGCCTCCGGTGAAGTTCGCGGGGGCGATGGCTGCATAGTAGGTTCCCTGGACGAAGGATCCGGAAGCGGGGGAAATGCTGAGTTTCTCGTTTCCGCTGCAGGTCACGGTGGTGCCGTCCACAGCAACAGAAGCTGTTCCGGTGCACTTCTCGCTGCCGTTACCGGCAAGCACGACGTTGGTGACGCCGTCTTCCGCAATCTGGAACTTCACGAGTGAAACGGGGTTCTTGGGACGGACCGGGGCCGTGAGGTCGGTGGTGCGGGCTGTGCAGACGAGTGCGGCCGGATCGATGACGCCGGAGGAGATTGTCTGCTTTGAAGGCACCGTGATTGTGGTCGCCTCATCTGTCGCTTTTACAAAAGCGGATGCGGGGTACACCATTACATAGGAAGCCCCCTCGGTCACTTCACCCGCGAACGTTCCGGAAGCCGAGCCGGCTCCGTCGGTGAGGGTGAAGGTGTTGGCGTTGGTGCCGTCCCATACGGTTATCTGGTCGCCTTCGCTCCAGAAGATCTTGCTCCCGTCTTCGAGAGTCGCCTTTTCGCTGTCGAGGCAGGCCGAGATGGTGACGAATGTTGTTTTCCTTCCGGTCTGATTTGAGTCCGCGGACTCGAACTTTGCACAGGCTGCCAGCGCCAATGTGGCAGACACTGCATAGACAAGGTGTTGTAACTTTCTCATAATGTCTCCTTTTTAATATCTACCATTCAATGGTTCCGATTTCTTCAAATTGCTCAGTAGATGCTTCAGTCCCGCTGAGACAGATCAAACTGTTTTGCTCAAGGCTCTGAAAAATCATATCAGGCGCCGTGTAAAATGTTTTTGTTTTCATAACGTATATATTTTTTAGTTTTCTTTCACACAACGTACGCTGTGCCCGCGCGCCCGGGCACCGGAGCTAAGGGCCAGTTTCCCTGATGAGGAACTGGTGCGGCCCAGATAACGGAGCAGGTTGCTCGTGTCTCCTGTATTCACGCTTCCCGTCCAATAGAATCCGTAGGTCTTTGTACTGTATGCCTTCGCCGACTTGACGGCGGTTTCAGGATCAATGCGGCCGCAGGCGGGATAGAACAGTTTCTTGTCCGGACTCAGGAAGCCTGCATACGCGCCGTTGATGGCTTCGAGTTCATCACGGACCGAGGTCATCTCCGAAATCGAGGGCAGCCTGTACCCTGCCGGGCAGGGGTCATACAGGGTTTTGACGACAGGTACCGAGCCGAGTCCCTGCGCGCCCCACAGATAATCCTTTCTTTCCAGCAGCCAGTCTCCGCCGGCACCGCTTGAGATGAAGGACATCGGGTGGCGGACACCGCCGAGTTCCGTTCCGTACTGGATCCCGTCCTCGTCATAGGCATCCATCATCGTGTTGAAAGACCAGCTCTCCCAATTGGTCGTATTCAGGAATAGCGCATCGCTTCTGAAATCCGCTACGCCGGGGAAAGGGTCCTTGCGCATACCCTGATAGAACAAGCCGCCGCTCAAAGGACTGAGATTATAGGCTGACAGTGCTCCGAGGTTCCTGTCCATAAAACGTGTCGAACCGGCTGTCTGCTCCTGAAACGCCTCGCTGACGGACCAGATATGCCAGCTCCAGATTATTTTTCCGGATCCGTCCAATGCGGCAATCAATGCGTTTCCTGCATTCCCGGTGCCGTAAAAGGATACTTTGCCTTCGGAATACCTGACGGCGGTGACAACGGTGCCGACAGCGGGTGCCACTCCCGAGTTAACGCTTTCCCAAAGGACCTTTACGTTGTCTATGCCGGATATTTTCGCATCTGTCACTTCACTTCCTGAAGGGATGACTCCGTTTCCGCGTACTGAAGCATCAAAAGTGTAATATCCTTCCTTCTCGACAAGATAGCAGTTGGACGTGCATTTTTCGCTGAGGTTGCACACGCCGATGGCTATCGGGTCATCCGCAGCATTTGCCTGAACCAGACGGAGTTTTACGAGGATGCTGTCCTTGAAGGACTTGTTGTATGCAAGACTGATGATTGCGGTCCTCGTTTTTGCGGCATCCGTGTTGGCTTTCGCACGTATGTTCAAAAGGCTCGTTCCGGCGTCATAGTCCATACTTTCAACCCAATTGTCGCTGCCGCTTTCAAGATAGGCAGTACTGGTCTCGACGTCCTTGAAGCGGACATTCGTGTTGACCTTGATGCTTGCCTGGCAGTTGGAGTTGTATATGGCCTTCAACGGCTCTTCCAGCCACAGGTAGGGCTTGCCTACACTTTCCTGCTTAACCGTAAGGGTGTCCCTGCGGGCATTGTTGTCAAGTCTCATCTCGACTCTTGCCATACGGGGGAACTCCTCATTCCTGGCATAATCGATCTGGAGAACGCCATCTTCGCTGAAGGTCTCGCTGCCGAGAGTGAGCCAGTCGCAGTCCTCCTCGATTATCTGGAACCGGCCGGACTGGTTGGCATAATAAACCACATAGATGGAACCGGCTTCGGTTTCTTCGATGATGATTTCCTTTTTTCTGAAAGCGACCTCGTTGGCGATCCTGTATTCTGCATCGTCGAAGAGTTCTGCTATGTTGCACGCGCCCGCAAGCAGAAGCGGCAGTGCAAGGAATATTATATTCAGTTTCCTCATAATAATTCAAATGTCTGGTTTCCCTTCACGCAGCGGACGCTGCGTCCGGCAAACGGAGCGGCATTGGAATAGCTCAGATTCTTGATGCTGGACGTCGTGCCAAGATAATGGATCTGGCGGCTCCCGGACGATCCCTTGCTGCTGACAGCAATGTGGTAGAATCCGGTTCCTTCCTTGTCCTTGTTGAAGGCCATCGAGGCTGCTTTGCTCCGGTATCCTCCAGCCGGGAACCACATTTTCGCCACGTCATTCTCCACGACATCGAAGCCGTCGCCCGAGCAGTTCTGGATCTTTCCGCCCAGCAGGCTGTAGATCTGCCAGGAAGCCGGAGTCTGGTAGCCGACGGGACAGGGGTCGTGGAGCGTCTTCACGCACTTGATGTCAAGGCATTTCGTCCCTGTTGTGGCAGGAGCCATCTTGTCCGCACCCCAAAGGTAGTAGTTGTACAACTGGTCGGAGTACACGCCCACAGAATCGATGTAGGTAGTGGGGCACTGTGCCGCTTCCATTTCGGTGTGGGCCGCCGTGCTTGTGTCCCAGATTTCGTAGTTCGTGGTCTTCAGGAAGTTGGTGGACGTGCTGACCTTGGAGTGGTCGCTCACGTAGTTGGCGCTGGAAAGCATCGGGTCTTTCCTGCCGTTCTGGTAGAAGAATCCCAGAGAGAGCGGACGCGTTTCTTTGTCCTTGCCGTCGCTGAGGGCTCCGATGTTGCGGTCCATCCATATTACCGGTGAAGGCTTGAAGTATGTCTCGTGAGTGGTCAGGCTGCATTCGTGCTCCTGCGGCTGGTAGCCGATGGCCACCCAGATGTGCCAGCTCCAGAGTATCTTGCCCTCTGCGTCCAGCAATGCAATTCCGGCATTTCCGTCGGTTCCTGCACAATTGAAACAGATAAGTCCGTTGGAATAGGCGATGTTGTTGATGATCGAACCTGTTTCAGGTGCGCTGGCCGTGTTGACCGTTTCCCAAAGGATCTTTGCGCTTGCGCCGCCTTCGATCACCGCCGAAGTGTATTTCGAATCCTTGGGTATCACGCCGTTGCCACGGACGTTGGCTGTGAATTTGTGATATCCGGGCTTGTTGACTATGTAGCAGTTGGAGGTGCCGGCCGATGAAAGGTCGTCAAGCTCCATCGGGCTCTGTGTCAGGTTGTAGACAAAGTCGTATCTGGTCTCGGAGACATCTGTGTACGAAAGTTTGACTTTCGCGCTTCTGGATGCGTCAGAAAGGATGCTGAGCGGTTCGAATTCGAGTTTTAAAAGGTTGCCGTCCACGGTTGCGGACTTGATCCAGCCGGAATAGGGCGCAACGTAGTCCACGCTTTCGAATACGACGGGATGGTCCTCATCAATGTATTTCGAGAAGTTGGTGGCGAAGGGAACGTCCACCTGTTCGGCGAATACAAGGACGGGAGCGTCGGAGAATGTCGCTGTAGGTCTGGCGAATTGCGATATCTCGCACTGGGTCTCTATGTCATTCCCGGAAAATACCTTGATCTTTATGGAAACCTTTGCGCTCCTGTCCTCTCCGCTTGTGTTGGGTTTGAACGAGAATGCCAGATAGGTGGAATCTTCTGCTTCGGAACCGACGACGGGCTCCAGCGCAAGCCAGTCGGTATCGCCTGAGAGATAGTCGATGGAAATGTTCCCATATTCCGCGATCTCGTCGCCGATGTTGGAGTTGATCCACACGGAATCCCGTCCGGCCAGGTTGTTGACCGTCAGGGCGGCATCCGAGAACCTTACGTAGGGGTCGGTCACACCTGCGCTCTGGGTGATATCGATTTCGCGGGTTTCGTCGCCGGCGGTAATAAACAGTTTGGCAGTGCGCTCGAATGCCCGGTTGCGCTCGAAGTCGATAGCCACTTCGCCTATTCCGCTTCCGCCGGTGGTCAAAAGTTTGCACCAGGTACGGGTGGAGTCCATATTGGCCGTCCAGCCGGTATTGGAATAGACGACGATATGCTTGATTCCTCCGGACTTGCTGACATTCAGGGTTTTCATTGTCACACCCAGCGGATAGGACGGTTCGAAACGCCGTTCCACGCAGGAAATGCAGAAGATGATTGCAATTATTATCGGGAATATCTTTTTCATAAGGCGTTACAGATTGTATTTCGCGTATTCTTCATTATCGAGTGCTCCGCCTGAGAGCCCGACCTCGACGTCCGGAATCGGGTAGAACCGGTGGCAGGGTTTGATATTGCGCAGGACTGTGCTGTAAGTGCAGAATTCCAGCATATCCTCATACCAGGTTCCCCAGCGGACAAGGTCGAACTTGCGTTGGAACTCGCCGAAGAGCTCGCGGGCTCGTTCGTCCCGGATCTGGTAGAACAGGTCCGCAAGAGGCGTGCTTGAGGGCATCAGGGCGATTCCGGCACGCGACCTGGTCATATTGAGCTATTTGGCGCAATTGGTGGCGTCCGAGATGCGGAAATAGCATTCCGCCTTCATCAGCAGGGCGTCTGCATAGCGGAATACGGGATAGTTGTTGTCATCATTGCGTCCGGTCATATTCGGACACCAGTAACGGGGACCGAGCCAGGGATTGCCACCACCCATCTTGAATTCGTGGCCGTTGTATTCCCAAACGATGGTCAAAGCCTGGCGGCGGTCGGTGTCGTCGCGGTGGAAAATGCCGTTGAAGAAATTGTTGAAGGGGCGCAGGGGCTGGTAGGCGGTTGCATTCTCGCCCATCTCCGGGATTTCCACGCCGTCGAATATCTTCGTGCCGGCTGTGTGGGAGTAAGGCCCCATCTGGCAGGGGCAATCCCCAACATATTCGATCCCGCCCTTTTCGTATTTGTGCTGGATCTCGAAAATGGATTCGGGGGTGTTCTTTTTGCGCCACATTATGTCTTCGAGAGGATAACGGTCTTCATTGAACGTTCCGTATATCTCCTCGAGATTGTCAATCGCAGAGATGGCTGTGTCCCACCGTTCGTTCCACATCGCCATTTTTGCGACCAGCATCCAGCCCACGGAAGCGCGGGCGCGGTTGCCGTCCACTTCGCTGGTGCGTATTTGGTCCATTTCAGGAAGGATGCGCAGGAGGTCGTTGACGAGGGAATCACGCGTCTGGACTGCGCTCATCCTCGGAAGATGGGAGACTTTGATGAGATCGTCAACGGTATTGACCGGCTGTGTGTAGAATGGCACGTCTCCGAAGAAACTCGTGAGCAAATGGTAGTACATTGCGCGCATGACTTTCGCCTCGCCGAGCAGGTTTGCGTTCGGCTTTCCCATTTTCTCTATGTTCGCTATCGCGGAGTTGCAGTCTTTTACGCCCTGGTAAGCGTATTTCCAGACCTTTGTCCCGACTTCCGGCTTCGCGGGAGAGATGTCAAGCTTGGCGTCTTCTCCTGAAGAGAAACTGTATGCGAGGTCGGTTACAGCTTCGGTGGCGTGAAGGAAGGATGCGCAATAAATGGGTTTTATGCTCCTGTAGCAACCGTTGACGGCCACGAGGGCTTCTTTGTCATTGTTGTAGAAATTGTCTTCGTTTACGAACGAATCGGGATTTTCCTTCAGTGAGCAGGCACTAGCGGCGAAGGATAATGCAATTATGTAAATGAATCTTTTCATCGTCTTCTAGTAGCTGAGTTTGACAGAGAACATATAAGTACGGCTCTTGGGATAGGAACCTATGTCCACGCGGCGTAGAACCGAGCCGTCCGATGACGTGGATATGTCCGGGTCGAATCCGATGTAATTCTTCCAGAGCAGCAGGTTGTTGCCGGACAGGGTGAGCCCGAGGGATTTGAAAAGGCCCTTCTTGAAATGGAACGTATAACCTAGCGACACGTTCTGCAGGCGGAGGAAGGAAGCGTCATAGACTTCAAACGAACTGGGATAGAACGAGTCCACGTTGACACCGGCGGCGGGGTAGTCCGAGTCGGGATTCCTGACCGGGTCCCAGCTGTCAAGCATATAGCGGTACTGGTTCGTACGTGTCGTTCCGCTCATCCACAGGGCCGCATAATTGTAGAGCTTTCCTCCAAGGGAATATGTGAAATATACTCCCAGATTGAAGTTCTTGTACCTGAAATTGTTCTGAAGACCGCCATAGATAACGGGGTCGGCATTACCCAGGTAGACAAGGTCATCCATGTTTATGATTCCGTTGTTGTCCACGTCGACATATTTCGGGGCGCCGAGGGTCGTGCTCTTGGCCGCTGTCTCTGAAACGTATGCGTGCGTGATGTTGTTCTTCTGGATTTCTTCCAGATTGTGCCATACTCCGGCATACTGGAAGCCCCAGAGCGAATTGAGCGGATATCCCTTCACGTATCCCATCATCATATATCCGCCAGAGGTGCTGGGAGCATTGTATGTTGAGATGTATTCCTCTGTTCCGCAGTCCAGCACCATCTGCTTGTTGTGGGAGATGGTGAATGTGGTGCTCCAGAAGAACTTCTTCTTCACGATGTTGCGGCTCTCGATGCTCAGTTCCACGCCTTTGTTGGAGGTGCGGCCGATGTTCTCGTAATGCGAACT
>JAKSKA010000063.1 GCA_024401915.1 Bacteroidales bacterium | reverse complement strand
CCCCGAATGCTGCAAGAATGAGGCAGAAACCCTTGCACAGCAGCCCGAAACGAAAACCGAAGAGATCTTCTAAAGATTCTTCCGATAGATAGAAGCGGCTGGCCATTTTGGTCAGCCGTTTTTTTGCAATACCGCTGAAAAGCAGTAGTTTTGCAGATGTTTCGTCTTATGGAAGAACTGCTCGTCATAAGCAAACTCGTGCGAATGTCAGTTTTTGGCAAGCGCGAGGACATTCCTGCCGGAGTGAACTGGTCGAAGGTATTCACTGATGCGGGAGTGAACGGAGTCAGCGCCCTGTGTTACGAGGCGGTGAAGACCCTGCCGGAATCGCTCCAGCCCGACTTCGATCTGATGTTGCGCTGGGATCTTTCAGCGCAGGGTTTGCGTGAAGGTTTCCGCCTCCGCCGCGAGGCGACTTGTCAACTGCGCACACATCTGGAAGACAATGGTCTTGAGATGCTTCTTCTCAAAGGCGAAAGCCTTGCCTCCAATTATCCGGATCCCGAACTCCGCGAGAGCGGGGACGTGGACTTCGTGGCACTCACCCGTGATGGACGCAGAAGCGCCTTTGTCGAGTGCAACGCCATTGCCTCCGGTCTCGGCATTGACATAAATTTCGAATCCCAGCAGAAGCATTCGTCCTTCGTTTATAACGGAGTCCATTTCGAGAATCACGATCTTGAAAACACAAAAGGCTACAATCGTGTCCATCACAGGACCTTCGCCCTGCTGAAAGAGTCCCTGCCCGATGCCGTGAGGCGTCCGGACGGATGTCTGGAACTTGACAGCGTCACCGCTGCAGTCTTCGTTGTGAAGCACACGGCCCAGCACCTGTGCTACAGTGGTGGCAGGATAGCTCTGAGGATGCTTTTGGACCTTGCTCTGCTGTTAAAGGCCAACCCGGAAGTCTTGAACGAATGGGATCCGGCACTGGGGAAGACCGGACTTGAGAAATTCGCCGTCGTGATGCTTTGCGCCACAGACCTTCTTCTGGGAACGGATTTCCGCACAGACTGGACCGAAAAAGAAAAATGCCGCGCGTGGGAGTTCATCCGTCTGTCCCTCACCGACAGCCCCCGCGCAAAGCGCTATTTCGCCAAGTTCGCCTATCTGCCGCTGCGCCCGTCGGAGGTGCTGTCGCTGTGGCTGAAGAAGGCCGGAAAGATGGTGGGTAAAGTCATTCGTCGAGAAATCCGCACTGGCGGAGAGCGCCAAGCAGGGCATTGACATCGCCGAGAGCCGTGTCACGGTCAATCCCATATTCACCGCACATAAGGTCCACTGCTTCTTCAATGGTGCAATCCTTTCCTTCCAACGACTTCAGCAGCCACAGACCTGTGGCGTTCAGGCTTGCCGTATTCACGTTGACCTTACCCGCAACCGACGCAGGCACAAGCACCGTCACCCCGGCAATCTTCCTTGTGTTGTAATTGTTCCTGACTTTCATACATCGCTGTCCTTGACAAGGCAAAGATAGACATTAGAGTAGAAAAATACAATCTGATACTTGCTAAAGAATCAGATAATGAGTAACTTCGCTGAAATTTGTATTGAACTAAAAACATTCAAATGATGGAAAATAAAATCCAAAACGGACTCAAGTCCGTGTATGAGCCTGTTACAGTACGGGTTCAGCAAATCACCCCCCAGGGATTATTGTGCCAGAGCTCCGGTGGGGCAGATGGAACAATAACCGGAGCCCTGAGTCACGATTCATCTTATACATTCTAAACCCCTGACAGTAATGAAAAAGTACTTTTATACGATTTTGGCAGTTGCTGCAACTCTCTCATCCTGCGGCAAGGGATTTGAAGTCGGTTCTGAAGCCATTACAACAATCGGTGCGACTGTAGAGGAATCCACACGTGCCGTTGTCAGCTCATCGGACGACACGAAAGTCAATTGGGAGACGGGAGATCGGTTGGGTGTGTTCGGCACCAACGCCTCATCGGAGGCAAGGAGTCTTGCCTTCAATCTGACCGCCGGCTCCGGAAGCACCGTAGGAACCTTCCGGAATACCAGTTCTGATATTACGGCCATTTCTGCCATAATGTATCCCTTCCAGGAGGGCGCTGACTGGACAGGCGGCAAGCTTACTTGCGAAATTCCTTCGGTGCAGACAGCTGTGAAGGGGTCTTTTGATAGAAATGCGGCTGTGATGTATTCCATCGGCAACACCATCGATGTGGAGCTCGATTATGCCGTAAGATTTCTGAAGTTTACGATCGGAGCCGGAGATACCGGCATCCATTCGATAACCGTCAGCAGTACCGGAACGCAGCTGAGCGGGATGGCGGAAATCACAACCTCGGGTGTCTCTGCCGTATCCGGTCAATCATTGAAGAGCGTTACACTCACGGCCGGAGAGAATCAGACATTCACGT
Source organism: Bacteroidales bacterium (assembly GCA_024401915.1). The sequence goes on along the minus strand of JAKSKA010000063.1, from coordinate 5,528 downwards.
CGGGAGATTATTACATTGCAATAATGCCGGTCGATATAGTCGCTCCGACCATCAGCATAATCCGTTATGAATCCGGCCACATTGCAAAAGAGTATGCCAAGGCTGGTACAGGCAATTTGGAATTTGCCAGTGGGAAGAACGTAAAACCTATCACGGTTGATTATAGTACGATTTCCACACCTACCGGACGTGAGGCTGTCCAGCTCTGGGCGGATGGCCCTTATTGGGCGAAGACAAATGTCGGCGCGAACGCAGCTCAGGAAAGCGGCAGATACTTCGCTTGGGGAGATATCGTAGGCCAGACACCTTCTGCCGATTCCTTCAGCCCCGGATTCTCTACGGTTCCGACATTGGTTCCGGCAAATCCGGCTGTTCTTCCTCCGCATTATGATGCCGCCGCAGCCAATTGGAATACCGCCTGGCGTATGCCTACCGGAGGTGAGGATGTCAATGCGGAATTCAATTCCCTGAAAAGCAATACTGTACAAACACTCGTTTGGGATTACAACAGTACGGGAGTATCCGGAGTTGAAATAACAGGTAAGGATTCTTATTCCGCCAACACATTGTTCCTGCCTATTGCCGGTAATGGTTATTACAATATCCACTACCATTATTCTGAAATTGGAGACTATTGGTCGAACACACGCAATCCGGACAATACGAACTCGGCGTGCCATCTGTACTTCAATTATGAGGGCGCTTTCAATCCTGGTTCGAAAGACAGCGAACGCTTCCGTGGCTTCACTGTCCGCGCGGTCATAGAATAATTTGGTTAAATATCCATAAATCCCTGCACGCTGCCCATATCCTGAGCAGCGTGTTTTCGTACACGCGCGAGTCACTCGCGCGTGTACGAAAGTATTTCTTTCTTTAAGTCTAAATTCGTATATTTGCTTGTTGTTAATCACATTTTTATGAAACACGGTCATTTACTTGCAGTTATCCTGCCTCTCGCAGCGCTTCTGGGTTGCGCGAAGGAAAACGGCGCTCCGGTCGGCGATGATGCCTCTACGGTGCACATCGTTGCGGAAACGGTGAAAACGGTTCTTTCCGAACCGACAGAAGGCAATTTCTCAGTTCAGTGGACAGCCGGTGACAAGCTTGGCGTATGGCGCAGAGGTGCATCGGGAATCGGATATTCCGAGTCGTCCGCCCTTGCATCCGATTGTACCACTGCATCTTTCCCGGTGTCATTCGCTTCAGCGGAGAGCGGGACTGTGACATACACCGCAGTCTATCCTTCTTCTGCAGTCAGCACCAGCGTAAAGGTGACAAGCATTACGATCCCGACCAGCCAGACCAGTATCGACGGTTCGTTCGACGCAGCCGCCGACCTGCTCATCGCGGCTCCCGTCGAGACCGCCGGCGATGCATCGGAACTTTCGATGCGCTTCTGCAGGCTCGGCTCGATAATCCGCGTCAAGGTCACAGGACTCGCTGAAGACGAGACCGTGAGCAGCGTGGAAATCACCTCCGCCGGCACAAGGATCGCCGGAGCATATTCGTTCAACCCGGAGACCGGCGAGGCCGAAATCCGCACGGAAGGAGAACTCTCCGTCACTGTGGCCGCGAACTCGAACGTCGTGGCCGCCCGCGTGTTCTCGGGCACTTACGACCAGCTCATCTTCGATATCAACACCAACAAGAACCACTACAGGAAGGCCACCACAAAGACTGTCGTCCTGAAGCCCGGCGAGGTCAACTGCTTCTCTACGGAACTTGAACCCGGCGGTGTCCTTGAAGGCGACGGTACATCAGGCAATCCTTATCTCATCAAGAGCGTCGCCCATCTCCAGTCGATGGCCTCGCTTCTTGAAAAAGGCAAGGTCACCTATTTCAATATCGAGTCCGACCTCGATCTCTCATCCATCGAGAACTGGGCGCCTCTCAATCCGTCTGCGGATGATATGGGCGTTTATATCGACGGCAAGGAGCACACGATCAGCAATATGACCACAAGCGGCGGTAAGTACGGTTCTTTCGCCGGGCTGCTTTCGGGTACGATCAAGAACCTCAATTTCGATAACTGCATCTCCACTGCCACCACCGGCAGTACGGTTTCGGGAATCATCTGCGGCTGGGTGGGAGACCAGGCAGGGAATCTCAAGGGCAATCTCGAGAACTGTCACGTGACCAATTCTACGGTCACCACTCCTTCCGGCGCGACTGCTTTCGTGGTCGGCGGAATCACCGCCAAACTCGGCGGCTCCACCATCAAGAACTGCTCGTTCCAGGGCGAAGTCATCAACAACGGAACGGCTGACGGAGCACGTACGGGCGGTCTCGCTGGCGAGTGCTATGCCAATTCTACCGTTGAGAATGTGACCATCACCGGCACAATCACTGCTGCGGCGGCCTACTGCGCCGGTCTGGTCGGCTATGCGGCTGGCTGCACATACAAGAACTGCACGGTCAAGGCCGACATCACCTGCGGAAAGACCAGTTCTTCATACGCCTACGCCGGCGGCATCATCGGATACAGCAGCGGCACGGTCAACCCCACCATCATCGGCTGCCACTACGAAGGTGACCTCCTGTCCAATACCGGAAAGGTGATTGCAGGCATCATAGGCCAGACTTCCAGCACAAGCGGAACCACCACGATCAAGGATTGCACCGTCAAGGGCACCATCCACGGAAACGAGTTCGTCGCCGGAGTGCTCGCGTACAACCAGAAAGGTACACTCGATATCGACGACTGCACCGTTACGGCGCCCATCACCTGCAACAAGGACTCCTGCGGCGGAATACTGGCCTACACGGCAAACAACAGCACGTCCACCATCACCGGCTGCCGCGTCGCCTGCGACATCACCTGCGGCGTGGACGGCAGCAACAACAGCTACTGCGGCGGCATCGTCGGCCAGCTATACAACCATACCACGACAGTCGAGAAGTGCAGCTATTCAGGAAACATCAAAACCACCGGTGTGTATACAGCCGGCATCCTCGGTTGCGCCAAGGGCAGCGGCGGCTCGGCCATCGCTTATATCCGCAACTGCTCCGCAGCCGGTTCCGTGAAATCCACCAGGCAATATTCCGGCGGCATCTCGAGCGATATCGGGAAGAACAGTGAAATCACGAACTGCTACGCTTCCAATACCGTAGAGGGCACATTCGGACTCGGCGGCATCCTTACCCGCAACAGCAACAACATCAACCCCATCACGGGTGGCGACAAGACGATAGCTGTCAATTTCAACACTCCCGTCACGGGTTGCATAGCCTGGAACCCCAGCATCAAGAGCACCAGCCACCCCAATGTCAAAACAGGTTACAGCGGTGGCGCGGTGGTCGGTTTCTCCACCACCCTAAAAAAACAAAAAAATTGCTGGCGCCGTCCGGATATGGTATTTGATTACCATTGTTTAGACCCGGACCTCACTTTCCTCAATGTGCTTTTCGATCATGAGGATGCCGACGCATCACATCCCCTTGTGGAGAACTACACCGATGCGGCATTGTACACATACTACTATCCCTACCACGGCAAGGCGGCCGATGCCGGCGAGACAGCCTCACAGGTCGCTGCCCGCATAGGCTGGGATACCACAATCTGGGATTTGACAGGACTTGAACCCGTATTGAAGTAAGAGTTATGAAAAGACATATATCCATAATATTCGCAGCGGCCCTTGCGCTCACGCTTTCCTGTGAGAAGGCCGTGACACCTGAAAACGGGACAACCGTCTTACGGTGTCGATTGACAACAACCTCAAGACCGGTCTCGGCGATGCAAGCGACGGCAAGCGCCCCGTGCTCTGGTCGGAAGGTGACTGCATCTCGGTGAACGGCGTTGCGTCGAAACCGCTCTCTGCAGCCCAGTCCGGACAGAAGTCCGCAACTTTCGATTTTGACGAAGTCCTCAGCACTCCGTACAACATCCTCTATCCTGCAAGCCTGTCGGCGGATTCATTCGTGCTTCCGGCCACCCAGAGCTATACCGAGGGCAGCTTCGATCCCGCAGCGGCGCCTCTCTACGGTACCGGAGACAATACCGCGATTACGCTCGCGAACCTCTGCGACGTACTCCGCTTCGGATTCACGGGCAGCGAAGTCCTCGACCGCATCGTCATCAGCTCCGTCGGCGGCGAACCCGTAGCAGGCACCGTCACGATGGCGAAATCGTCCGACAAGTTCACCGGCGCGGTCAGCATCGATTCCGACAAATCCACGGAGATCACCTATTCCTTCGGCACGGACGGCCTCGCACTTACCTCAAGCGCCGAGGACCTCTTCATCCCGGTCATCAAAGGCACTTACGCCGCAGGTTTCACGGTCAAGGTCTATACGAAGGGCGGTACGTCAATGACGCTCGGCATCTTCGGCAGCGGCCGTACACTTGAAGGCTCCAAGGTGCTCCTCTTCCCTGACAAGGAATTCGTGGCCGGTGCATACGAGTCCCTTGTCCTCGCCGGAGAATATGGAACGATGGATATCGATTTCGACCTTTCAGGCATCAGGGCAGCCGTCAATTTCCCTTCGGACGTTACCATTCCCGCTGACGCGAAGTCCGCGCTGGTGGAGATCACTCCCGGTGACAGCCCTGTCGCGCTTGCATCCGAGTCTGTCAGCGTCGAGCCAGAAGTGGCATACTTCGATTTCCTCGCGGATATCAATTCCGGAAAGGCAAGCTATACTTACGTCTGGGCATATCCCTACGCTTCCGTGACCATCGACGGCACGTCACTCGTTGCCGCCCAGCCCGTCCAGCAGACCTATACCGCTGACGGCGCCGATATTCTCGGAGCGCCCCTCGTTGCCGTGGAGAAGGACCTTTCCGTCCAGCCGAGTTCGCTGATCCTCTTCCCCGAGGCCATCTATGCAACTCTCGGCATCACGCTCGCCAACCTTCCCGCCGATGAGCAGGTGCTCAACGTGGCGTTCATATCCAATGATGCCGCCATCACCGGCGACATCAGCGTGGACCTCACTGACGGCAGCATAGCCTCCTCGTTCCAGAACACGAGGAAGAGCGTCAACGCCAAGCCCGCCGAGGGCTGCGGCCGCCAGACCTCCATCGACGTGACGGTCATCCCCGCGAACGTTACAAGCTGGAAGGCTTCCGTCGTGACCGATCGCCACATCTATAACTGGACATCTTCGAGCCCCGTCACGTTCACGGCCGGTTCGGAGACCACGGTCACCCTCGACTTCAATGACGCCACTATCCAGCCCACTCTCCGCATCTTCCTCATCGGCAACAGCTTCACCCAGGACGCCTGCTTCAGGCTGCCGGGTGTCATCGTCGGTGCAGGGATCACGAACGTGGAGGTGACCCAGTGCTACTATGGCGGACGCACCGTTCCCGAGTACAACAACGGCTGGGAGACCAGCTCTGATTATACCAAGCACACGGCACTGCCGGGCGAGACCGGAATGACCAACACCAGCAACGCCAACCTCAAGGCCGTAGCCGAGAGCGGCCGCTGGGATATCGTCACTATCCAGGAGCACACGGGCAACTATCGCGCCTGGAACTGGAACGAGACCGAGAAGAACCACATCCGCGGCCTTATGGAGAA